>DATMYT010000081.1:0-20241 GCA_035560855.1 Negativicutes bacterium
CTCTGATAGATGCTGCTGATCAGACGTTATTTGAAGCGAAAAGAAAAGGTAAAAATCGCGTAATGAGAGCGCCCGAACAAAAGTGAAGCGGCTGACCTTTTAGGAGGGAAATCGCGGTCCTGTCACGAAAAGACTATAACTAGTATGACTTGAGTCGATATAAATGCGTGATATAGAGCGGAGGCATGGTTTGGTGCTCAATCATTTTACGCGAAGGAATAAAAATACGGGCAAGTTTGCCGGACATATTGAACAAGAATGGCAGTCACAAGAGGAATTGCGGCTTCCGCGCGAACGCCTGGAGACCCTTGTTGAGCAACGGACTACTCAGCTTTTGGCTGCGAATCAGGAACTGATTGCCGTGAACGAGGAAATGACGGCAATGAACGAGGAACTGCAGGTTGCCAACTGCTTGCTGGAAAATGAAATTAATCTTCGACAACTGAATGAAAAGCAATTGTTGCTTCGCGAACAGCAATATCGGGCAGCTACCCGGCTATTGACGCGCCCCGCAGACGAAGCAGCCGAACGGCTTTCACTGATTCTAAACGATGCCTTGCAGCTGATTGGAGCGCCAGCGGGCTATATTGGATTTTATGATGAAAAGCAAAATGTCCTTGTCCGTCGCTTCTGCGCCGGACCGCTTGATTTTGAAAACATGGGGCCGCAGCCGGTGGATACGGGCATGATGGCCCGAGTCTTTGAGCAGGGTGAAACCGTCCATGTGGAGAATTATCACAGTTATCCGGGGCGTATCGCCGATCCAGAGCTTGAACGATCCACCACCATCATCATGGTGCCATTGAAACTGGAAAACCGGGTCAAAGGCCTTTTGGTTGCACACTGGTTGGATGAAGTGCATCCTCTTCCGCCGGAAGATATTGAAGTGTTGCAGCGCTACAGCGAGCTTGCATCTGCTTTTTTGGACCGTATGGAAGCTCATGCGGAAATCCGTCACCTGGCATATCATGATACCCTTACCGGCATGGCAAACAGGGCAAGCCTCAACCTGTGGTTGGAGGAGGAGCTGGCTAAAGCTCGTCGGGGCGCAACGCAAGGCGTTCTTTTTTTCATTGATCTGGATGAATTAAAAGTGGTGAATGATACATTCGGACACTCCGTTGGCGATGATATGATTCTGACTGCCGGAACTCACATCCGGGAAGCTTTCGGCAATGAGGCGTTTTGCGCCAGGATCGGCGGCGACGAGTTTATTGTGGCGATTTCCGGCGAAATCCATCGGGAGGATGTTGCCGTGATGGCAAATGGGGCTCTTGAAATATTGAGCCGCGACTACGCAGTGCTTGGAGAATGGGTGCCGATGTCGGCCAGCGTCGGCGTTGTGCTGTATCCCGAACATGGCGATACGGCGGACGCGATTCTAAAGAATGCCGACAGCGCCATGTATGCCGCAAAAGCTAACGGGCGCAACTGCTGGCGGTTCTACGAAGCCTCTCTGCAGAATGACGCTTATGAAACGATGATGCTGACGAACAGTCTGCGGCGGGCTTTGGAACGGGATGAAATCACCTTCCACTTTCAGCCGCTGGTGCGTCTTGGTGATCAGTCGATCAATGGATTTGAAGCGCTGATGCGCTGGAACAGCTCCGAGCATGGGCTGGTGTCTCCCAAGTGTTTCATTCCTCTGGCGGAAAAAAGCGGCGTAATTATTCCGCTTGGCGAGTGGGCGCTTCGGGAAGCGTGCGCGTTTGCCCGGCGCATTGCAGATGCAGGCCGCAATGATGTGCATGTTGCCGTAAACATATCGCCGCGACAACTGGCTGCACCTGAGTTTATCGACAGGGTCCGGACCATTCTGACTGAGGCGGGGATTGAAGCCCGGCAACTGGAAATGGAAGTGACCGAAAATATACTGATCGAATCCATGGAAGAGAGTATCGAAAAATTGGCGGAACTGCGAGCGCTTGGTGTGAATGTCGCTCTTGACGATTTTGGCACCGGGTATTCTTCCCTTACTTATTTGCGGCGGTTGCCGGTTGGAACGCTGAAAGTCGACAAATCCTTTATCGACGGAATTCTTGATGATGTGATGCAGGCGGAGTATGTCGGATTTATCATTCATTTGGCGCATGCGCTGAATCTTCTGGTGGTCGCCGAAGGCGTGGAGAGCCTCGAACAGGTGGATAAGCTGCGCCAGTTTGGTTGCGATTGCATCCAGGGGTTTGTATTCAGTCGCCCAATATCCGCAGACGCAGCACTAAAACTGCTCGGAACCTAAAAAAAAGGTGCTGTTTGCGGGAGAATTGGAAAGACGCAGAGATCATGAACTGGCAAAAAGCCGGTTCTTTTGCATTGGACGGAAAGACCTGAAGGAGGTACAATAGGGAGAAAATAGAGAGGGGTATGCGGGAAATGTGGCGTAAAAACTTATGGACGCTGGTGGCTGCTGTAATATTGTGCGGCGCTAGCTATACGATGATTGTCCCGTTTCTGCCGCTCTATTTGCTGGAACTGGGAGTCAGTCAGGCAAATGTAAAGATGTGGGCAGGCGCTGTTTTTGCCGCCACTTTTCTGGTGGGTGCGCTTATGGCTCCTTACTGGGGACGACGGGCGGATCGGTCTGGTAAGCGTCGCATGATCATGCGGGCAGGAATCAGTCTGGGAATTGTATATTTTGCCGGCGCTTGGGTCAGAAATCCGGTCGAACTCATTCTGGTCCGGGTCCTTCAAGGAATCGCCAGCGGTTTTGTACCGGCATCGATGGCCTTGGTGGCGTCATCGGCGCCGCCGGAAAAGATGGGTTTCTGTATGGGAGTCATGCAGACGGGACTAGTCATTGGGGGAATTATCGGGCCCTTGATGGGAGGCACATTATCCCATCTGTTCGGCATGAGAATGTCGTTTGTCGTGTCGGCCATGATCCTTTTCGCCGCAACTGCTGCAGTGAGTCAACTGGTGGTCGAACCCAAGAGAACGATTGCACAGGAAGAAACCAGCCTCCTCGATGATTTGAAAACGGCATTCGGCAACCAGGTGCTGGTCAGGATGCTGGGGCTCTTGTTCGTCGTCCAAATTGTCAGCATGACACTGCAACCCTTGATGGCACTGTATGTGGCGGAGTTGCAGGGAACGATGGAAGGCGTGGGACTGACGACGGGTTTCATTTTCAGCCTTTCGGGCGCGGCCAGCGCCATCGCAGCGCCTCTCTGGGGCCGCGCGGGGCAGGGCTATAACCTCCGCAACCTGTTGGTTGCAGCTTTTGTCGGAGCCGGAGTGTTTAATCTGAGCCAGTACTTCGCCACGAACATTTTTCAATTCGGAGCGCTGCAATTTTTGATGGGGCTGTTTCTTATCGGCGTGTTTCCGGCGATCAACATGATTGCGATCAGTTCAAGTGCTGTGAGTTTTCAGGGGCGGGTTTTCGGCCTGACGAACGCGTCAAATCAGTTGGGATCGATGGTTGGTCCGCTTGCCGGTGGATTTATCAGCTCGTGGACAGGCATTCGGCCGATTTTTTTATTGACGGGAACCACGCTGGCGTTGTTGGGGTTGTTTGTCTTCCGTACAGGGTTGAAGGCGTCGGTGCAGACCCAGGAATCATAGAACAGGGGTGGAATGAGAGAAGATGAGAACACGGGGCGTTTTATTTGATTTATATGGGACTCTAGTTGTGTACGGCGAGATGGAGAAGGCTTGGAATGCTTGGTATGACGTGATTTATGAAGCGCTTCGCATCAACGGGCTGGAGCTGTCGCAGACGGAGTTTCGCCCGTGCTGCGGTGGCTTTTTTGAAAAACCGGAACCGCAAGACAACGGAGAGGCTCTGAGCGTCGTCGAACGGCGGCTGCATCGTCTGGCCGCGGAAGTGAACGTTGCCATTCCACGCGAACAAGCGCTGCAAGCTATCGAGGACTCGATTGATGTCTGGCACGACTATGTCCGGCTTGATCCCGAAGCGATGGAGGTACTGCGGGAAATCGGCCGCAACCGTTCTATTGCGTTGGTTTCAAACTTTGATTATGCGCCGTATGTCCATCGGCTGATGGCGCGTTGGGACTTGGAACCCCTATTTGATACAATTTTGGTGTCGGACGCGGTCGGAGTGAAAAAACCGCATCCGGAAATTTTCGAGCAAGCATTGCGGGAACTGGAATTGACGGCATCACAAACGATTCATGTCGGAGATAGTCGGGAGGATATCGAGGGCGCAGTCGGGGCGGGCATACGGCCGGTGTGGATCGACAGACAGTGCAAGGACCGCTGGCGGGCGCAGCCGGAATCCGACGTAACTCGCATCAGTTCGCTGACCGAATTATTGGATCTGTTGGACTGACTCAGCTGATGAATGCACCGCAAGGACTATTTTGCGCCGTTACCATATTATATTGGTTTTCCCTGTATACTTATGTGCCGATCCTACCGGTATACGCCTCTTCGCTCGGCGCTTCGTACAAATTGGTCGGGCTGGTGGTCGGCTCATATGGCGTTACCCAGCTTCTCTTGCGGATTCCGCAGGGGGTGTTGTCCGATCGTCTGCGAAAGCGAAAAATATTTGTGGTGGCGGCCATGGCGGTTTCGGCGATCAGCGCACTGGGGATGTTTTTATTTCCCGAGGCGATGGCGCTGCTCGCTTTTCGCGGCCTATCCGGCGTGGCGGCGACAGTCTGGGTGATCATGGTCGTTCTGTTCGCCAGCTACTTCAGTCCGGCGGAGGCGCCTAAGGCTTATGGCATCATGAATTCTGTCAGCTTCACCGGACAGGTGGCCGGGATGTTTGTCGGTGGGCTGGTTGCGGAGGTCTGGGGTTGGCCGTCGACATTTATACTAGCCGCCGCAGTGGCGGCGATGGGATTGCTGTTATCGCTGTTTGTGCAAGAAAATACGCCGAAGGCGGGGACGCCACTTCGGCTGGCTCAAGTACCGGCTATTATCCGCAACTTTCATGTGCTGTTGGCGTCGGTGATGGCGATATTGGTGCAATTACTGGTGTATGGAACGGTTTTTGGCTTCGTGCCAATGGCGGCGCGAAATCTGGGTGCGACGAATTTTGAACTCGGGCTGTTGACAACGCTTTCCACGTTGCCCAGCATTGCGGCCTCCATGCTGTCGGGAACGTGGTTCATGCGCCGTTTGGGGCGACAACGAACTTTGTGCGCAGGGTTTCTCCTGCTCGCGGGTTCAGCGGCAACTGTCCCTTTTTTAGATAGCATGATTCAGCTTTACGGCGCTCAGCTGCTTGGTGGATTTGGCCGCGGGCTGGTCTTTCCCCTGCTGATGTCGCTTAGTGTAAAAAGTGTGGGCGAGGAAACCAAAGCAACAGCAATGGGCGTTTTTCAATCCCTATATGCCTTTGGCATGTTTGTGGGGCCGGTCATGGTCGGTTTCATCGGAGATATGGCCGGTCTGAATGCGGGATTCTGGTTGTGTGGGCTGGCGGGGCTGGCGGGAGTCTGGATTGCAGCCCGTTATGCCGGGGAAGAAGAGACTACGGACGTGCGCGTTCGATAAATTAAATGAGGGTAAGGGGGCTTTGGATTGAAAACAATGGTAAAGTGTCGGGCCTGCGGCTACATTATGGCGGAGGGCGATATAAAAGATGTCTGTCCGGCCTGTGGTCTGCCCAAAACCGTTTTTGAGCCCTATCAGGAGAAAGTGGCGGAACGACGCAAAAAACTGATCGACCTGCATCTGCACCCGATTATCGACCATTTTCCACCGGTATTTGCCCTTGCAATCCTGGGCGGTCTTTTAGTGGCAAACCAGGTTAGCGAACCGTGGCGCGGCGACCTTATGGGAGCGGTTGAAGTCAGCATTTTACTCTTGCCGGCCTCGTTGCTTGCGGCGTTAGCCAGCGGACTGTTCGATGGGAAACTACGGTTTAAGAAAGTGACGACGCCTCTATTAATTCGCAAAATGATTGCCGGTAGTATTTTTTTGGGATCCTCGCTGGTTATTCTCGGATTGTGGACTTTTGGACGATTTGATCATGCCGGTATCATGATGCTTATGGGAGTGATTGGCCTCGGCTGCAATACTTATCTGGGACGTGTAGGGGCAACGCTTATGGATGCAAAACTGCCGGGATAATCCGACCAATCCATGGATGCAGTGCCGTTCCAACGACCAGTAAAAAACCATATTTGAAATGAAATTTGGCCGCCAATGCCTCGAAATTACTTGGTTTTTCAGGATGGAGTCCAAAGGCGGTCCGGACCTCAGTGAACATTTTCATCACTGCCGGCCACAATAAGAGCGGCAGAGCTGCGGTCCAGGGCAATAGGCCAGCCAGGAGCAGGGCGCCGGTGGATAAAAAAACGCCGACGAACAACAGGTGAAACAGCTTCAGACTTGCAGGTTTGCCCAGTATAAGGGCCAGTGTCTTGATGCCGGCTTCTTCGTCATATTTCATATCCCTCATATCATTGGCATGGTGAAAGCCGGAGATTAAAAAACATATCGGCAGGGAAGCATAAACAGGCATCCAGGAGAATTGCCCGGTTTGGATATAATAAGCAGGCCAAACCATGCAGGGACCCATCAGGAAAAAGATGGCGATAGGACCCAGTCCGGAATATTTGTAGGGTGAGGGTCCCATCGTATAGCAATAACCACAGACTACACCGAAGCCGCCGACGGCAAGGACCGGCCAGCCGCGAAAAACAGACAGCCATAAGCCAATGAAAGCCGCCAGGCCAAAACATATCCAGCCGGCGGCTTTTACCTGTTCCGGTCGCAAGATGCCGCTTACCAGCTGCAGATGTGAAGCCGATTCCATAGTGTCCACTCCGGACATAAAGTCGCCGTAGCTGTTCATGAGATTGGTTCCGGCATGCACGGCAATTCCGCCAGCTAATGTCAACAGGAAGAGAAAAAGATCGAAGGTACCCTCGTTCCATGCCAGGGCAGCGCCCAATGAAATCGGGATGAAAGAAGCGGTAAACGACCAGGGGCGAAAAACACCCCACCAATGCAGCAACATTAGTACTCCAGGTCCTTGTCGGTGATGCGATGCCGCATGATCCAGTACGCCCAGGCCTGATAGCTGAGGATGATCGGCACAAAAACGCCTGCGGCAAAAGTCATCAGCCTAAGGGTATAGGGGCTTGACGAGGCGTTGTAGATCGTCAGGCTCCAGGCGGGATTCAGGCTTGATACCATGAGACGTGGAAACAGACCAAGAAACATTGTGATCGTGAGCAGGCCGATGGTTGCGACGCTAAAAACAAATCCCCAACCAAACCTTTTGCGTCGGGACATAAAAACCGACAGAAATAAAGCAGCCGCAGTGGACAGTAAAGTGATGACGGCAGCCGGGCGGGAGAATAAATCGGTGTCGAGCCAGGTCATAACGGCTACGAGCACACAGAGCAGCAGCGCAATCGGCCCGCCAAGCAGTGTAAGAGCGCCGGTGCGTTCACGCAGTTCACCGGTAGTCTTGAGCGCAGCGTACAACATGCCGTGATAGGAGAAGAGACCTACAAACAACAATCCCACAGACAGGGCATAGGGATTGAGCAGATTGAAAAAGCCGCCTGCATATTGCATGTTGGCGTCAATCGGCACTCCGCGCAGCAGATTGGCCACAGCCACCCCCCATAACAGCGCGGGAAGCAGACTGCCCAAAAAGATGCAGGTATCCCAAAGCCGTTTCCAGGCAGGGGCTTCGTCCTTGGAACGAAACTCGAACGATACCCCGCGGAAAATGAGGCTGGCGAGTAGCAGGAACAGCGCCGGGTAGAAACCGCTGAACAAGGTGGCGTAGACGTGCGGAAAGGCGGCGAATAGCGCCCCGCCCGCAGTAATCATCCAAACCTCGTTTCCGTCCCAGACGGGACCGATCGTGTTTATCATGGCCCTGCGTTCATAGTCGTTGCGGCCGAGCACCGGCAACAACATGCCGATGCCATAGTCAAAGCCTTCCAAGATAAAGAAGACCGTAAAAATAACCGCAATCAGGATAAACCAAATTACAGCCCAATCCATCATGACACCTCCGCATCCGGATTTATCCGGGCAGTTTTTTTCATCAGGTAGACCCAGACGATGAAGAGAAATGTGTAGATTGCAAGATAGCCGGACAAGGAGAAGATGAGATGACCGGTCGTGACCACTGGTGAGAAGGCTTTGTCCACTTTTTGCAGACCATACACAATCCAGGGTTGGCGCCCCACCTCCGCTACCGTCCAGCCGGTGATATTTGCGATGTAAGGCAGCGGGAACAGCCAGAACAGCAAACGAAGCAAGTTCGGGCGCTCTTCCAAAGAGCCTTTTCGTTCCACCCACCAGGCAAAAGCAAGGGCGAGCAGCAATACCATTCCGATGCCGACCATCAGGCGGAAGCTCCAGTACGTGATGGTTACCGGCGGAATGTAATTTCCGGGACCGTAGGCTTTTTCAGCCTCCTTCTGCAGATCATTCATTCCCCGGACTTCGGCGAAAGGCGAATTAAATGCAAGCAGGCCAAGGGCATAAGGGATTTCCAACGAAAACTGATTCTTCCTACCGGTTTCATCAATCAGTGCAATCACCGAAAGCGACGCCGGTTGTTCCGTTTCCCACAGAGCTTCCATTGCCGCCAGCTTCATGGGCTTGTCCCTGGCAACATATAGTCCCTGCACATGTCCAAGCATAATGACGAGGAAGGCGGCGATCAAGCCCAATGACAGCCCGATTTTCATCGAAGTGCGAAAAAATTCCGTCCGATGGCCGCGCAGAAAATGCCAGGCGCTGATGCTTACGATGAACACGGTAGCCGTCGTCATGCCGGCCAACAACATGTGGGGCAACTGGCGCAGAAGATAAGGATTGGTAAAAAACGCCCAGAAGTCGACGAGCTCTGCCCGGCCGTTTCGCAGAACATAGCCGGTCGGCGCCTGCATAAAAGCGTTGGCCGACATAATCCAGACCGCCGAAAGATTGCCGGCGAAGGCCACGACCCACATGCAAAATGCATGGAGCGGTTTTGACATTCGGTGCCAGCCGAAAATCCAGAGGCCCAGAAACGTGGATTCGAGAAAGAAAGCCGTCAGTGCTTCAAAGGCCAGAGGAACACCAAATATATCACCCATAAAGCGGGAGTATTCCGACCAGTTCATGCCGAATTGAAACTCCAGCGCGATTCCGGTGACTATCCCCATCGCAAAATTCAGGACGAATATCCGGCCCCAAAACCGAGCCAAGCGAAGATAAATTTCTTTGCCTGTTTTCACGTAGAGGGTTTCAATCACGGCAATAAGCACGGATAGACCCAAAGTCAGGGGAACAAATAAAAAATGAAAACCCACTGTGATGGCAAACTGCAATCGAGCCAAAATCAGTTCCATCGTGTCACGTCCTCTCACGTTGTTTACAGTATATCTTAAACATTTTAACGGAAACTCCTTCTCCGTGGAGAAAAAAGATGTAATAAATTTTGGACTGCAAAAAATTCATTCGTTGTCGGGTATGCTTTGAGAATCGCCAAATTCATAGTATACTATAAGATATGTTTTAAACGACGGAGGACGGCATGCAGGATTCAGAGTTGCAGGAACAGATAAAAAAACGGCGGACGTTTGCCATCATTTCACATCCGGACGCAGGGAAGACGACCCTAACGGAAAAGCTGCTGTTGTATGGAGGCGCGATCCGTCTGGCAGGCACGGTCAAGGGCCGCAAGGCGCAGAAATTCGCCGTATCGGACTGGATGGAGATCGAGAAGCAGCGCGGTATATCGGTAACGTCAAGCGTCATGCAATTTGAGTATGACGGCTGTTGTATCAATATTCTCGACACCCCTGGTCACCAGGATTTCAGTGAGGACACCTACCGTACCCTGATGGCGGCGGACAGCGCCGTGATGCTGATCGATGCAGCCAAAGGGGTGGAGGAACAGACCCGGAAATTGTTTAAAGTGTGTCGGCAACGGCATATACCGGTCTTTACTTTTGTCAACAAGATCGACCGTTACGGCAAGGACCCGTTCGAGCTGATGGATGAACTGGAGAAAGTTCTCGGGATTCGTTCGTATCCTATGAACTGGCCGGTGGGGCTCAACGGCAGCTATAAAGGCGTGTACAACCGTCAGTTGCAGCAAATTGAGCTGTTCGAGGCGGATGGATCCCACGGTAGCGACATCATCAAATCGACTGTCGGGGATTTGAAAGATGAAAAGTTTGCGCAACTTTTATCGGCGGATGCTCACGAACAACTGTGCCATGATATTGAGTTGCTGGATATGGCCGGAGATCCTTTCAGCATTGATAAGGTGCTGCAAGGGGAACTGAGTCCGGTTTATTTTGGTAGCGCACTTACCAATTTCGGGGTGCGGGCTTTTCTGGAAGATTTTCTGAAACTGGCGCCTTCGCCTGCACCGCGCATGGCGAAAGAGGGCGTCATCATGCCGGAGATGGAAGGCTTCAGCGCGTTCGTGTTCAAGATTCAGGCCAACATGAACCCTGCTCATCGTGACCGCCTTGCTTTCGTACGCATCTGTTCCGGTAAGTTTTCGCGGGGGATGACGGTGCGGCACAAACAATCCGGCAAGACGCTGGCGCTGACCCAGCCCCAACAGTTCGTCGCGCAGGAGCGAACGATTGTGGAAGAGGCCTATCCGGGGGACGTGATCGGGTTGTTCGATCCCGGAATTTTCGCCATTGGCGACACGATTTGCGAACCCGGCATCGATGTCACATTCGAAGATTTTCCGGTTTTCCCGCCGGAACGGTTCGCTAAAGTGCAGGCCAAGGCCACGTTGAAGCGTAAGCATTTCATCAAGGGAATCACCCAGTTGGGCCAGGAGGGCGCTATACAGATTTTTAAAATGCCGTATGCAGCCGACCAGGGATATGTGATCGGCGTGGTAGGGCAACTGCAGTTCGAAATTCTTGCCTACCGGCTGCAATATGAGTATGGAGTGGAAATCGACGTGCAGTATCTGCCGCACACTTCCGCCCGTTGGTTGGCTGAAGACCCGCCTGATTCGCAGCCGATGAAGTACATGGATGAAAACATGGTGGTAAAGGATCGGTTTGATCGGACGGTTGTACTGTTCCTGGGGAACTGGCAGATGAATTGGACCATCGAACAAAACCCCAATGTGCAGTTTCTGGTGGCGCCGCCGAGGTAGTCTTGCAGCTTTGCATTATAAAATATGCTTGAAAATTGGAGCCGGATTGCCGGCTCCAATTCTTTTCTAAGACAACCTTCCTATAATACGTTGAAAGATACCAACGTAGCATATAGGGAGGAAGCAAAATGAAAAAGATATTTTCATGTATCGTTATAGGCGCAATGCTGGTTTATTTAGGCGGACTTGGCGCCGCCAACGCACAGGATCGACCGCCGCAAAACGGACAGCAGGATGAGTGTAGGCCGACGAAGGATCATCCCTGCCCGCCGCCCACTAATGGCGGAAACCAGCAGAATGATCAGAACGGGAAACATAAACCGCCGCATAAACCATCCCAAGATCAACCGGAGTGCAAGCCAACAAAAAATCATCCGTGTCCTCCTTCCGCCAACAATGAAAGTGGACAGCATAAACCTCAACAGAATCAATCGCCGCAAAGATAACACTCCTCTCTAAAACGCGCAACGCGACAGAAAGAATGGGAGGTCGTTATCTTGACGGTTGAGGTGGGACACGATTTTTCACAGTGCCTGTTCCAACAGAGGGTCGAGCATCCGCTGCGATATTGCGGGTTTTCGGAGGATGGATCAATCCTCGTGGCCTGTGGTTATTCGCATACTGAAGTTTTGGACGCAAAGAACGGGGAACTCCTGCGGCAGTGGCCGCAAGGGTTCCCTTCCATGTCGCGGGCGGTTTCTCTCCACTCCGATACAGGGCGGATCGCCAGCGTCGATGACAGTGGCGCGTTGCATGTGCGTGAGCTCATGAGTGGACTGGACGCGATGACCGGTGAAGCAAATCCCCATCACTTTTATCACCGGAAACTGAGTTACAGTCCCGATGGTCGGTGGATCGGAATTTGCAGCGACGAGGGGAAAGTTGAACTGTGGCAGGCTGATACGCTGCAGCCGGTTCTGCGTTGGCGTAAACCGTTTCCCCGGGCCTGTCGGCTCTCATTTTCGCCCGAAAGCCGTTACCTCATTGTGAGCAGCGACGTGGGAAGAACGCAGGTTTGGCGGGTAGTAACCGGCGATGAAGCCCCAGCGGTGAAAGAAATCCTGAGCGATATGGTTGCTTTTCGATCCGATGGCGGCTTGATGGTCACGGTGCTGCGAAATTCGGCAGGATTGATTTTGTTGCGGTTTTGGGATTGGCCGGCGCGGAATATGTTGTTGGAACTGAAAAGTCGTCACACCATTTTTCGGACCTGCTCTGAAGAAATTTTCTTTAGCGCTAACGGACACAAGCTGGCTATGTTGACAGCCGCTCACGTTTTGTTTTGGGATGCTGTCATGGGAAGAGAGCTTGGATTTGTGACCGGATTCTGCGGCGTTCCTACGCGGGAGGCCTGCGCATTTTCACCGGACGGGACCCGTTTTATTGTCGGAGACTCGGTAGGTGTCATACGAATCTGGGATACGGATACAGGAGAGTTGCGATCACTTCTAAGCGGTCATTCTCACGAGATCAGCTCTATTTCGGTGAGTCCGGATGGACGTCTCTTCAGCAGCGGTGACGGGGACGGCGTGGTCAGGGTCTGGGATCTTTTGCGCTGCGACGGGATTTGCGGCATACAGGGGCATACCGAAGCGATCAGTGGACTGGCGGTCAGCCCGGTGGGCGATACCCTGGCTACCGGCGATTACGAGGGCCTCGTGTACGTCTGGGATGCGCAAAGTGGGCAGGAGCGCTATGCGTTGCAGCTGGAAAACGACTTGGTTCAGGCGCTGGGTTATCGTCCGGATGGTCGCCAATTGGGCGTCATGGGGCGAAAAAGTTTGGCCGTTTTCGAAGGCGAGCGTCAGGTATTTTCTTTAGTTCAGGGCAGTGCGACGGAATATCTCGATGTGGAAGTCATGGCGTTCAGCCCGGATAGCCGCGCGTTGGCGATCGGGCTGATCCGCCACAGTGATGAGATAACACTGCACAATACGCTGGACGGCAGTGAAAGTACCGTGAGCGGCGTTGCCTCGGTGGAGCAGATGCAATTCATCGCCAATGAAAACAAATTGCTTGTGGGCCTCTCTGCTGGAATACTGGAAGAGTGGGATTTGGCTGATGCAGCGCGGGTTGCTTTGACAACGGCGCTCCCAGCCGGTAATGAGATGGAAACCGGCAGTTTGCGGATTTCTCAAGACGGTAACAATGTGGTATGGCGTACGGTTGCCGGTCGATTGTCGTTTTGGACGCGACAGGCGGGAACCCTGTCGGAAAAAGAGGCTGAAGACGGCAAAACGGGCATCGCTCCGACGTTTCGCCCGGATGGACGATATTTGGCGCTTGGAGAAAAGAAAGGCCGGATCAGTCTGTGGAGTGTGCCACGCCGGCAGAAGGTCGGGCGACTTGCCGCTCCTTCGTCCGTGACAGCGTTGGGCTATAATTCTACTGGCCGAATTTTGGCGGCAGGTTTGATGGACGGCTCTGTGGCGATCTGGGCGGAATCATTGTCTGTATTGCGCCGCAAGACGCAGGGGTTGGAGCCGCAACTGCCGGATAAGGTCGCACTTCTGCCGGAACCGGGTGAGGTAATCGGCGGAGACGGGCTCAGAATCGAACAAGTTGTTTTTGGCGGAGACGACCGATGGCTTTGTGCTTTGAACGGTTATGGAAAACTGCGTCTGTGGGATCTTGAGCGGCAGGAGGAAATAGCATTGCCGCCCGGACTGCCTGACGGCAGAGTCAGCGCGGTGGGGACTGCTAAAGATTGGCTGGCGGTAGCAACCGGAACCGGGGTTTATTGGCTTGATTTACAGGAGTTCAAGGCGTTTGAACGAATTGGCGTCCACGAGGAACAAGTCCGGACGATTGTATTTGATTCAGCCGGTAATTGGTTGCTGAGTGCGGATGCTACGGAAATAAAAAAATGGAGCGTACCTGGCGGGATGCTGCTGACGAGTTGGGCTTGCCTGAACATCGGCTGCATCGCGATCGGACCGGATGCTTGCAGGGTAGCGGCCGCGAAAATTGCGCGGGAGCGGGTGATCGAGCTGCGGGATACCGGAGATTACTCGTTGCTGCGTTCCCATAGAGCCCCGGAAAACCAATTGTTCAAGAGCCTGGAATTTTCGCCGGACGGGCGGTTTCTCCGTATTGTGTACGATGAGTCGGGCTGTGAGACATGGGATTTGGGAAGCGGTATTCTGCAGGAATGGGAAACGGGCGCCCGTCTGGAGAGGGCACCTGAAGGACCGTGGATGCTGGGTGCAAAATCCATGATTGCGATTTCTACCTGGCAATGGCGAACCGGCGCTTCGGTCCGTTGCACGGCGCTGCCGGAATTTCCAACCAAGGCATGGAACCGGACGGATACGTTGTCGCGGGATATGACGAAGGCTGTGGTTCACCGGCAGGGAAAAGAGCAGGTCGAGCTGTGGTACGTGCCGGACGGTAGACGAATTGCTTCTTTGCGGCATGCAGCGCCGATCATCAGCGTTCGTTTCAGTTCGGACGGGACGAAGCTTGTGACAGGCGATGAGAGCGGCATCATCAAAATCTGGAATGCCGGTGACGGCAGCAGGCAAGCGCTGATCGATTGCAGCTCGGGGCGGCGGCGGACGGACGAAGGCGTGGGACAAGCCGTGCTGAATGCAACGAACACTCTACTGGCCACCGGACGGCAGGATGGACAGATCCTGTTGTGGGATTGGCGGCTCCGGCAGGCACTACTGGATTTGTCCGGACATATTGATACGATTTCCACGTTGGAATTCAGTCCGGATGGCCGCTTTTTGCTCAGCGGTGATTTCGCCGGTGTTTATAAACTATGGGCCATTGGCGCCGGGGCGGAGATCGCGGAGCTATGCCCTGAGACTCGGCGCGGCGGTCGCGTTTTTGACGCGTACGACTGGCTGCCGGATGGAGAACATTTGGCGTTTGTCGATGAAGGCGGCGTTTTGCGTATTGTGTATCTGCCTACGGGGCGCATCATTACGGAACGGGCGGTAAAAATGTGGCGTCCGACCGGTCTCAAGGCCAGCCCTGGCGGCGAATATATCGCCTTGAACGGAATGGGCGGCGGAATCAGCATGTGGGACATGGAAAAATCGACGGTGGGATTTTCCTGTGTGGATATGGAAGGTCCGGCGAAAAGCCGGTTCAGCGATAGCGGCGACCTGGTGGCGATTGGTGATGCCAGAGGAAAAATCATGATCATGAAGAGTGCTGATGGTTATCCTCTGGCGCAGTTCGAAGCCGCCTCCACCATTCGGCGTATTGCGGCTTTTGGAGACAATGATGAACTAATGACTGCGGTGACGGATACTGTCAAGCTGACATTGGCCGGTTGGGATCCGGCGCAGTCCGTCACTTTGGCTGAAACTGGACCGGAGCCCGAACAATACGCCATATCACCGGATGGAGACTGGGCGGTCGTGAGTTTTGAGTCGAAGCCAGCCAAGCTTTGGCATGTTTCCACCCATGAGCAGATAACGTTACCGGTACAGGACAAAATCAAAGTTCTGCGTTTTTCGCTGGACGGCCGGTATTTGGCGACGGTGTGCCGCGGCGGCGGCGCCTGGCTGCAGGACACGTCCAATCAACGGCTGATCAAACTGGAACGGCCGATCGAGGCGAAAATCACGGATCTGATTTTCGTTTGCGGGGGCCGGAAAGTGTTGGGCAGGACGCTGCGCCAAACCTATTTGTGGGAAACGAAAACCGGCGCTGTAGAGCAGGTGCTTCGCGGCGAGATGAACAAACCAGAGTGGGTGTCGCCGGATCAGCGCTACATCGTACTGTATGACGGAAGCTCGGATGTTATGCGGGTAGTAGACGTGGAATCAGGCGTTGAAGTGATGCAGCATTCCTCCGTTGGCCTGCATGTGTTGGTGGAATGGAGCCGTGATTCGCGTCTGGTCTGTATCGGACATGACAATCGCAGCCCCAAATGGCTTTGCCTGGGGCAATGTGCACAAGCACAAGGACTTTTGTCGACACTTGACAAAACGGCTGCACTTTCACTATAATCAATAACGTTGGAGTCTATTGTTCCATAATTGAATAGCAATCAGTCCATGTGAAGTTTGCGGAATGCGCGTCGGGGATAACGGCAGCGGACCGTAAATGAATGGAACTCTGGAGAGCCCCTGCCAGCAGGGCGCCGAAGGTGCAAATCGGTCGATTTCGACCGGTGAAACTCTCAGGCAAAAGGACAGAGCAGTTAGTATGGCGTATTTCCCATGCTATTGCTTTATTGCATATGTCCAGAGTCAGATCTTTAATCGGATTTGACTCTTTTCATTTGTTTCTGAGCCCTCACCCATTGGCAGGCCCGATCCGGAGCGGAGAAAATTGATGGAGTCCAGCCAATAAGGGAGAGAGGGGAGTTTCAAATGAACAAAAAAAGTCTGGTTCTGGTAGCTTTCGTGGTTGTAGCCTTAGTGACGGGGAGTCTGCTGGCGGGTTGCGGCAAAAGCGCCGACACCAACAGCATTAAAATTGGACTGCTCAACGAATTGACCGGCGGCAATGCGACCTTTGGGACTTCATCGGCCAATGGCGCCAAAATGGCGTTCAAGGAGATCAACGCCAAGGGCGGCGTGCTGGGAAAGCAGATCGTGGCCGTTATTGCAGACAATAAAAGCGAACCTTCCGAGTCGGCCAACGCCATGACAAAACTGGCGACACAGGACGGAGTCGTAGCGGTTACCGGCGTGTTTGCCAGTTCAAATGCCATTGCCGCATCCAGTGTGGCCGAAGCCACTAAAACCCCGTTTCTGGCGGTCGGTGCAACCAATCCAAAAGTGACCGTGGATGAGAAAACCCAAAAAGTAAAAGACTACACATTCCGAGTTTGCTTCATCGATCCGTTTCAAGGCACGGTGGGCGCCAATTTTGTTCTGAATACCTTGAAACTGAAAAAGGCCGTCATGCTGGTCGACAACAGCAGCGACTACAGCAAGGGACTGGTCGCATTCTTCAAGGAAGCCTTTACCAAGGGTGGTGGCAGCATCCTGGCCGAAGAAGCTTATCTGCAAAAAGATCAGGACTTCAAGGCGGTGCT
Source organism: Negativicutes bacterium (assembly GCA_035560855.1). Lineage (GTDB taxonomy): Bacteria > Bacillota > Negativicutes > UBA1444 > UBA1444 > UBA1444. The sequence goes on from DATMYT010000081.1 coordinate 17,073, forward strand.
GACCAAAGTGAAGGCGCTGAACGCCGAGGTTATCTATGTGCCCGGTTATTATGAAGAGGTCGGCAAAATTGTCAAACAGGCCCGTGAATTGGGGATTACTGCGCCAATCATCGGCGGCGACGGCTGGGATTCCCCCAAACTGGTTGAGCTTGGCAGCGCAGCTGCCCTCAACAACACGTATTTCACCAACCACTATTCCGTAGATGACAACAGCCCGACATCCAAGGCTTTTGTCGACGCTTATAAAAAAGAGTACGGGCAGGCCCCGGATGCACTGGCGGTGCTAGGCTACGACGCAGCCAAATTGCTGATTGATGCGATTCAACGCGCCAACAGTCTCGACAAAGCCAAAATTCAGGCGGCACTTGCGGTGACAAAGGATTATCCGGCGATTACCGGCGCGACCACGCTGAATGCATCGCATGACGCTGTGAAGAGTGCGGTCATCATCGAGATGAAAGATGGTAAACAGATTTTTAAGGCAACGGTCAAACCATAACACTCAGACAGGAGTTTTGCCGGTAAATGACGAAAGAGATGCAAGTAAAGTACTTGCATCTCTTTTTTGACTGGAAAGGTAGGGGGAAATATGCATCCATTTATGAAAATCGCCTTTGAAGAAGCTGCTTTGGGCGCCCGCAACAATGAAGGCGGTCCGTTCGGCGCAGTGATCAGCTTACATGGAAAAATCATCGCCCAAGGACATAATGAAGTACTAAAAAACAACGATCCAACTGCGCACGCCGAAATGGTGGTAGTTCGCCGAGCGGCTGCGGCGTTGGGGCGTTTCGACCTCTCCGGTTGCGAGATCCATACTTCCTGCGAACCTTGCCCGATGTGTTTGTCCGCCATCTATTGGTCGCGGATTTCCACCGTATATTACGGCTGCACCAAGGATGATGCGGCGGTTATCGGTTTTGATGACAATGCTATTTACGAATATATCAAGCATCCGGAAGAGCATCAGGCGGAACTGCAGTTGATTCCGTTGGATCGTGAGGAATGCCTGCAAAACTTCAAAGAGTGGCAGGCAAAGCAGGATAAGACCATGTATTGAGTTCGAATATTGAGTTCGAACCATCATAGAGTGATATTGCCGCGATAGTTTTGGAGGAATGTTTTTTTGTCGCGATGGAAAGAATGGATCAATCCGGTACTCGATGACCCGGAATTGGAAGAAAAATATAATGCGGCTTATCTTGCGGAAAATGTCGCAGTCAGCAAAATCAGTCTGTGGGTTTGGCAATTTACGAATTTAGCGCTGCTGACTATGGATTATAGGATTTTCGGCATCAGTCCGATGTTTTTTCTGTTGCTGGGGTTGAGAGTGTCTACGGTTGCCTATTATGCGCTTGTTATTCACTTCCTACCGAAGGTCAGGGACGTGCGGCGATACCAACGAATGATGTTTGTTTCCATGCTTGTCGGTGTTGGGTTGTTTCTTTTCGTTAACTTTAATCGTCCTCCCACCTATCTGCAACATTCCGTGATCGATGTGGTCGGGCTGTTCAGTCTGTATCTGCTGTTTCCCAATCGATTTCTGTATCGCTTCTTGCCGGCGCTTTTGCTTACGGGCGGCAGCATTGCATTATACTTGTTTGTAAAAACAAATGTTAGCTCCATGATTATTACCGTGACCTTGCTTTCTTATGCGTTGGTCAATTTCCTGGGGATTCTGATTTCCGCGCAGCTTTTTTCATCCCGACGCAAAGAGTTTGTGAGTCATATTGCCGAGCAAACGGCGCAGGAAAAGCTAACGCAGTTGGTGATGCAAGACGATCTTACAGGGATCGCCAACCGACGGCATTTTTACAAACAGGCGGAAATCGAATTTGCTCATTTTAAACGCTCCGAACATCCGTTGTCCGTGACGATGATGGATATTGACCATTTCAAGAAAGTGAATGACAAATATGGACATGCAGTTGGCGATGCAGTGTTGGTCCAATTCACGGCGTATGTTTCGTCCATGGTTCGGCAGGAAGACTTGTTTGGGCGATTGGGAGGAGAGGAGTTTGCGCTGCTGCTTCGCAACACCGAAACAAAAGCGGCAATAGAGATTGCGCGGCGTATTTGCGAGGGAGTGACGCACTTTGTCATTCCTGGAGGAGAGGCTGTCGACAGGTATACCGTGAGCATCGGAGTCGCCGGCGCAACCGAAAAGGATGACTCCTTTGATGGTTTGCTTCTCCGAGCGGATACAGCGTTGTATAAAGCAAAACAAATCGGTCGAAACCGCGTCGTAGAAGAGTTCGAAACCTGAAGGAGTGTGCAGCATGAATATTCGGGGCAAATTCACAATGTGGGTACTGGGAGTGGCGGTGCTGGCCAGTGGCCTTTGGGGAATCGGGACGCAAGCTGCTGAAGCGGCAATCCCGCCGCTGGCGGCAGAGCCTTCATCAATATTGGATTATCTAATCACTAACGTGCCGGAGATTCAGGAAATGGCCCGCAAGAATCCAGCCAACCGTCTGGTAATGTCAGTAGAGGCGGCGCCCGATCCGCAAGCGGCGGAACGGATGGAACGCGAATTTTATCGGATATATGTGGGATTTAACGTACAGGATGGTGGCTCGGGGCATCAATCCCGGTGGGCGACGTTCCTGGTGAATAAGGATAAGACGGAAATCCTGTGGGCGAATTATCTCACGACTAATTCGTATGTGCCGCTCTCAGATTGGCGTAAATATGTCAATGTTCCTCCGGCTCCAGGGGTCAATGACTGGATGTGCATTCCGTTCCTGCGGGTCGGCCCGATTCGCCCGAGCAGTTCAATTGATGATCTGGTCAGGCTGTTCGGTCTTGAGAATGTGCGGCAACAGACGGTATACGGCGCGGAGGGAACGGAAAAATACGAGACCAGCGTGATTTTCCCCGAGACACCCAATCAAGTGATCGTTTTTTGGCAAGACAACCAGTATGGAACCGTGCCGTCATCAGTTTCGATCCGACAGCAAGGCTCTGCGTGGAAAACCGTGCAGGGAATACAAATCGGGACCACCCTAGCTGAACTGAACGCGATCAATGGACGGCCGTTTTCCTTCTTTGGGTTTGGCTGGGACTACGGCGGCAGCGTGCATGTGCAGTGGAACGGCGGAACGATGGCATCCATCAGAGGATTGTTTCTTGTTTTGCGGGAGACGCGCGATTTACCCCGGCAGTATTATGG
>DATMYT010000082.1:0-2657 GCA_035560855.1 Negativicutes bacterium
ACGTTTTATGTATGCCATTACCAAAAGGCAGCTTTGACCCAATCTTTTCACACATATCAACGACTAATCCAGAGCAATCATATCCCTTCGTTCCAAATCTTCCTTCGTTACTGTATGGTGTATGAATCTTACTTATTGCTAAATCAACAACTTGTTTTGCCAGTATCGCCCTGTTTGAGAAAGCCTCTCTCAGTCCCGTTTTTAGCGACAAAAAATGTGTCGGCGTTGATGTCGCTATCGGTGTAGGCGTCAGGTCAGGACTCGGTGTCGACGTCATTTTTGGCGTTTTAGTCGGCGGCTCGGTTTCAAATGTAATCATTTGTGGAGTGCTACCAGATTTAGAATCAGCCTTATGTTCTTCATGGTTTATAAAACCTACCCCAACATTCGCTTTCACATTCCCAATGGCTTTTGGGGGAGTTGCAGCAGCACCTACGCTTCCTGACGCTTTCCCAAGTGGTTTCTCCTTATTTTCCTTTTTTAGCATGTTTAATTCTTGCCTCAATCCGTTCATTTGTAAAGAGGGAGAAATCGAGGAATTTGTGCTCGCATTCTGAAAGTTCTCTGCCAGAGCCTGAACCGCTTTCGCGGACAACAAAGTAGGAGCTTGGACGGGAGAAGCTTGCGCTGCGGCATATTCCTGTGCCTGATTATGTTCATTCAGGACGGCAAGAGGAACATTCGCGTTTAGCAGCGACCATTGTTCTTGAGCGGTCAAACCGCTGTAGCCTATTGTCCGAAGTTGTTGTTTTGTGGTCATGCCTTCCCAGTTTGCGAAGGGAAATCGTGCGGGAGTTTGCTGACGAGATTCGCTTGCGCGAGTTGCTCCTTCGTGAGAACTGGAATCTCTCCCGGTCAATACAGCACGCCACCTTTGGAAATGTAATTGGGTTGGTTGTTGTTCAGCAGTTTGTTTCGCATGTTTATATCCTCCTATGCGTTTTCTTGAGGATACAACAGGATTCCCATGAAAAATTATAAGAATTCGCCAAAGTCGGAATTCTTATAATTGCTGATACGCCTATTATACCGAACAAACGTTCCGATTTCACGTGACAATATTGTAAAAAAACGGAGCCGGGTGGCTCCGATTTTTTCGTCATTATGCACCGATATAGACTTTCTCGATCAGCTCATCCCGCTGCGTTTTTTCATTGAATCGGTACAAAAACAGCCAGCCGCCGGCGGTGTCGGCCTTGTTCGCGAGATCGACGACGTTGTGACCGATCTCGATCGTGCGCTGTAGTATCGCGGTGTCGCCGGAGATGTCGTAGATGGAGATGGTATTGTCTGAAGCAGTCGCGACGCTTGTTTCATCGATATACAAGAATTCTTCACCCTCATCTAGCAGTAGCATCTTTAAACTCGCGCCGGTTGAGGGGTTAAAACGATACAGGTTTTCTCCTCTTTGATCGGGAATTCGGAAAACTTTCCTGAATTTGTTCCGAATCCAACCTTCTTTTCGGAATGTTTTCGTCATCAGGAAAATATCTGAGCCGTTATCATATGTCGCGAATATGCTTTCTGTTTTTGGGAAAGCGCAGACTTCCTTGCCCGTACCGAGATCCTTGGAGTATTCATATAGCCCTGCTTCAAAAGCCAGCAAAACCTTTTTATCCGAAGAACGCAGGAGCCAGCGATTGGAGTATGGGCCATTATACCGTTCGGTCTTGCTCAGGAAAAGCGCGTCTATGGGTAATATCGTCCTTTGCTTTGTTTTATCAAACATAGAAACATTTTGATCATCGTAGATGATTGCCCAGTCAGCATCCGTGGAAGTATAGTTCGAAACGGGGAGTAATTGATCTTCGTACTGATATACTACGAGTCCACCTTGTAGAAGCGGGTTGTCAAATGCCGATAAGTTATCAAGCAAAACAGAATAATCAGGCATTGTGAGAATGACTCCATTGCGTAAAGTTGACAGAGAAAGATTGATGTTACCAAGATAGAAATCCATTCGCGCGATTCGAAAATACAAGGTTCCATTTTCTTTCAAATAAAAATCCCAGACGTTGTCGTCCTCTAGTAATTCTGCGTTCTTTGCCTGACTCATCAGGTCTATCGGCTTGCTTTGCGCATTTAAACGTTGATAGAGGTGAAAGCAGCGATAATCTCCGTTATCGTTTACTCCCACATGCGAAAAACCGGAGTAATAAAACCCGTCCGTTGTTACGGTCAGTGAACGAATATCCGCTGTTTCAAACTCCAGTTGAACATCCGTGCCATCAAAAAGCATACTATATACGCCCTGAGTGCCATTCTCAGCGGATAAGAAATAGATGCGATTATCATATACCGCTGATTTCTTACCATAATTCGCGAGAGCGGGTTTCATGTTTGCGTAAAACGACCGGGTGTCGAGATCATTATTTAGCGGAGAACGTGGGAAACAGCCGGTACACAAGAACAATAGAACGATCATGCTGATAAGGAACGTTTTTCTAGTTTTTGTCATATATTGCCTCGTGAAAATAGTATTTGTCAATTCAATAGCCGATCAATATCTGTCATCGCTTCCATTAGAGCCGGGATCGGTGTCTTGCGGTTGATCCGGATTATTGATTCCCCAAACATAGTATCCACGTTGATCCGGAGGGAGAAACCGAGAGAAAAAGTCCTCTTGTTGAATCTTTCCATCATAATTATTGTTATAT
>DATMYT010000083.1:0-2221 GCA_035560855.1 Negativicutes bacterium
CCGCAGTTTTAATCCGTGGCTTCCTGTTTTATTATGCTTTGTATTTTTGATTCTACAGAATTCTTGCCAAAAACTGTTTGCTTCGCTCATTTTTGGGGTTACTAAAGAAATTCTCCGCCGAAGCCTCTTCCATAATGAGTCCATCATCCATGAAAACAATCCTGTCGGCAACTTCCCTTGCAAAGCCCATTTCGTGAGTAACAACGATCATGGTCATTCCTTCACGGGCCAACGCCCGCATGACATCAAGCACTTCCTTGATTAGCTCTGGATCCAGAGCCGACGTCGGCTCGTCGAACAACATTACAGACGGTTCCATTGCTAGGGACCGCGCAATGGCAACCCGTTGCTGCTGCCCGCCAGACAATTGCGAGGGGTAAGCATGGTCTTTTTCCGGCAATCCGACTTTTTTCAACAAAACCCGCGCAATTTTTTCCGCATCGACCTGCGGCACATTTTTCACCTTGATCGGTCCCATCGTGATATTATCCAGCACCGTTTTGTGGTTAAAGAGATTGAACTGCTGAAACACCATCCCGGTATGCTGCCGAACTTGATAAGTATTCTGCTTGCTCTCGTGAACTGAAATTCCATCCACCATGACCCGTCCCCGATCAATGGTTTCCAGCCCGTTAATAGTCCGTAGCAAAGTGCTTTTGCCAGAACCGCTCGGCCCCAGAATAACGATCACTTCTCCTCGACTAACCGATATAGAAACATCTTTGAGAACCTTATGATCACCAAAACTTTTCTCTACATGTTCGACTTTAATCACTCTGCGCCAACCTCCGCTCCAACATCCTTACAGCAAGGGACAACGCAAAGGAAAGCACGAAGTAAAACACGGCGATAGCCAGCCATACTTCAAAGGCTCGGAAGGTATTCGTAACAATATTTTTAGCGACATAGGTCAGGTCTGTCACAGCAATGACCGACACCAGCGAAGAATCTTTGATTAACGTAATGAACTGTCCGGCCAAAGGTGGCAAAATACGCCGAATCGCCTGAGGCAGAATCACTAGATACATCGCCTGCCACTCGGTCATGCCAATGGACAAGGCCGCTTCTCTTTGCCCCTTGTGGACGGACTGGATTCCCGCCCTAATGATCTCTGCAATATATGCGCCGGCGAAAATTGACAACGCCGATACCGATGCAATCAGCGGGGACATGTTGAAGAAAACGCCCAACCCGAAGTAAATGAACAAAATTTGAATCAACAACGGAGTGTTACGGACCCATTCAATATAGATATTGGCAACCAAATTCAGCATGCATTTTTTTGATGTTCGCGCTAACGCCGCCGCCACACCAAGCAGTGTGCCAAAAAAGATCGCGAGGATCGAAATTTTGACCGTCATAGCCAACCCGCCCATCAGAGCCGGCCAATAATCAGCCAGTACGCCGAAGTCTAACTGATACATCAGTTACTTTTTCTGTGGGACGGAATCCCACCATGGCATATCAACAAACCAATATTGGTGCGTTTTTTTGTAGTCAGGGCTATCTTTGAACTTCTTCAGAAACTTATTTAAATACTCTACGAGCTCTGGATTTCCTTTGGGCACAGCAATCCCAAGGTTTTCTGTGCTGAAAGGCTCCAATATCGGATAAGTTGTATCCGTATGCAGCCTATGATAAATAGCTACCCATGGAGTCTCATGCACAACAGCAGTCGCCTGCCCATTGATTAGAGCTAGTCCTGCCAATGCCGAACCATCAAACTTTTTTACTTCAGCCTGTTTGAACATAGTCGAAGCAGTCTGGTCCGCCGTCGTTCCCATGGACACCGCAATTACATTGCCGGGCTTGTCCAAGTCTTGCCAAGTCTTCACGTTAGGATTTTTTTTGTTAACCAGAAGCGCCTGCCCCGACACAAAATAGGGGTCGGTGAAATCCACGACTTCTTTGCGCTTATCTGTAATCGTCATCCCAGCAATCACGATATCAACTTTTTTCGCCTGAATCGCCGGGATTAGACCGGAAAAAGCATAGTTCTGAAATTCGACCGTCACACCCAATTCTTTGGCGATCGCTTTCGCGACATCAATATCGTAACCAACCAGCTGGCCCTGTTTGTCAGCCATCTCAAACGGGTAGTAACCCGTCGCAGTGCCAACGACGATCTTGCCTTTCTTCTGAATTTCGGCGACAGCACCTTTTTGCTCAGATGTCGCAGGAGTCTTAGCTGCAGGCGCATTTCCCGTGCCGCCGCAACCGC
>DATMYT010000084.1:0-5735 GCA_035560855.1 Negativicutes bacterium
AGCAAGAATAATTCGGGTTCCCTTATCATCTTCAATCCATCTTTTCATGGCGGAAATATCTCGTTCCACAGTATATCGATCAAGAATCGTTGATTTCAGACCAAACTTTTCTTGAAGTTCAATTTCCCACTGCTTACGAAGTGTTGCGGGAAGGGCAATCAGTATTTTCTTACCTCCAGAATCCAGAACATAATTAAGAACCAGACCAGCCTCAATTGTTTTCCCCAAGCCAACCTCATCTGCAAAAATGATGCCTCCGGTTTTCAAGGCTCGGATAGCTGCACAAAATGCATTGACTTGGTGTGGGTTTAGTTCAATGTCTGCATTCAATAAGCACTTGAATGGCGATTCTTCTAAGTACAGCTTCTTGTAACTGCTATACTGTTCGAGTAGAAGATTGCTTCCCATCGTCTTCCTCCCGCCTTAGCTCATCGGCTATACCCGTTGCGATTCCTCTCGCCATCATTGGAGGCACAGCATTTCCAATCTGTACAAACTGTGCCGTCCGCGGCCCTTCAAAGAAATAATTATCAGGAAATGATTGGATGCGTGCTGCTTCTCTCACTGTTATTGATCGATGCTGTTGAATGTCTGGATGGATAAAGTAGTGCCCGTCTTTTGAGATGTGCGCCAACATTGTGTGGCAATAGGATTCATCGCCTTCGACAACCTTAAAACGATCAAGAAATGATTTGCGGTTCTTGTGCGTCTTTAGTTCGTCGGGAAGATCGTTGTAATTTAAACGCTTGTGTTCATCGTTCCAAAGTTCAATCGCTTTCCTATAAATAGTGATATCCCGTTCTTTATTTGGACGGCTTACATGCAGTGTGAGAACGTCTTCCTTAACACGAATATTGTTCTGCTTTACATATCGACTCATCTCTGAAGAGGCATACGTCTGACGGCTTTCCCCTGGATAAAGTTTAGGTAGGTCAACAAACAAGTCATTAACAATTGCGTTAACCTCAACCTTTTTAAATGTAGGATATTTCATGCCGCTATTCTTTAGCCAACCCACGATTATCATTCTTCGTCTATTTTGAAGAACTCCAAAGGTCTTCGAATTCTGCTCGTGACATTCAATTTCATAACCGACTCGTTTGAGATATTTCTGAATGTTTTTCCAAGTACGTCCATCATTGGCCGATTCTATTCCCATAACGTTTTCAAATACAAACATCTTTGGCTGATAGTGCTTCAAAAAACGAGCATATAGCTTATATAAATCGTTTCGTGGATCCTCAGACATTGGCATTTGCATATGACTGCTCTGAGCTCTTCCAACCAACGAATACGCTTGGCACGGTGGTCCGCCAATGATTACATCGACTTTTAATATTTTTTGACTTTCAAGCAATGCATCAATACTTTTAAATAGTGTGGGTAATGTTGAATCGGACATTGTCTCACACATTACCGTTTTTAAAACGCTTTGTGGAACATTATTCAGGAACTGATCTCTTGAAATACTTCCTTTGAGATAATCATAATAAACGCCAAGTTTACCAACAGATTTTAAGTAGTAGTATCCGCTTCTGGTTTCCAATGTTTTCGCTGCAAAGGCGTTCATCTCCACATGTACAATTGGCTTAAATCCTGCCTGGACAAACCCCTCTGAAAGACCACCGGCTCCCGCAAATAAATCAATGAAAGTGTATTCTTTTTTTTTGATACCGTGTCCCATATCTTTCTCCATAGTGTTAATTTTCGAACTCTCCATCAGTATCAAAAATGTGATCCAATTCGTCATTGTTTGTTGCTGAAAGAACTTTATTTCGGATTGCACCCTTACCCATATCTAGCCGCTTGAATTTTGTGTTCCCGGCGGCATCTTTTCCAGTACGAATCAGCTGAATTCTTCCGATTCGTTGCTCTTCTGCAGCATACCTTGCGAATCCTTTTGCCTTTCCAAGATTGTCCTTAAAGTCAGCGTTGTGCGGCTCAAGGATATCCATAATATAACCGAGTTCCACATCCTTCCGAATGACAATAAAATCGGGATATGCAGATTTAACGGTAGTGTCTATTTCATACGGTATGCAAAGAGACCATGACTGTCTTGAAACATTGCGAAGCCAGCAAACAAAATCCGGCCTTTTCTGTTCTTCACGAAGGACACCAAGTTCCCATCCATTCAGTTTTATTTTTGCCTCACCATCTTCATTCGCAAAAAGGTGGTCATGGAACACTTCACCACCGGTTTCCACTTTTGCACTAATGGTTTCGGGAAGCGTAAAGTTGTGCTTACTGATAATATCTCCGTTGGCGACAATATCGCTGTATTGTTTACGACATTTTTCGGATTTGGATACCAAATATTTACGATATTTATCGTTTAATGCGTGGAACTTCTTTTCGGCATACTGGTTCAGCTGTCTCATGCACTCCTCGTCCGCAGCAAAGAGGATACAATCCACCTTAAATGCGTTAGGATCGTCAAAATCGATGAATCGTCTTCCGTAGACGAATGGGAATCCATATCCACAAAGCTTTGCATCAGCAGCGCGAAGCTGCCTGTCAAGATCTGTTTCGGAAATGGAAAGCAAATCGCCAAGATCGCCGTTATTGATTGTTTGACCGAATGGATCGAAAATCTGAATAGAAAGTTTAAACTCTAGAACCTGCTTTGCTAAGTTGCCATATTTTCCGTCAGCGTGAAGCTTTTCGATATAACTCCGCATCAGGTCAGTGACTTCGTCTTTAACCTCATCGTTGGCGTTCTGGTAAATCATGTTTTGCGTAAGCAATCCAGCCAAGCTAAGAAGCGATTTCAAATAGCTATTAATTTTGGTAAAACGCACGATGTAGGTGAGAAATCCCTGTTCGTTTATGAATTTAATGACTTCTTCACGGTCAATTTCCGGTAGAAATGACATTTGCGCAGTAGGCTTTATATCTAACTGGTTAGCCGGATGATCCACAGGCTGCACAGGCGCTTGCGGAATATTTGCAGTTGTCGCAATCGGCTCTGTAGCAATAGTATTGGTATGAACACTAGACACTCCCGAAGTTTTTTGATGTTGCGGCAGCTGTTCCGCTGTATGGAATTCAGCAGGCGTGTATATTGGTGAGCCGGACAAAGCAGTGTCAATCGGTATCTCACTTGTTGTGTCTGGGTCATCAAGAAAAGACATCTGTCCTGGAATGCTAACTGCTGTTTTCGGCTTTTTGGTAGTATGAACCGTCCACGGAACATATACCTGCTCTTCAAGAGACTCACCGTCAATTACAGTCGGAATTTCTCCACCTTCTGCACTTTGCAATTCATCTATAACTTTTTTAACAGTATCCTTGTTGAAGTAAGGCAAGTATAGACGGACATCGTTCAGCGAATCATCGACAATGATATGGCACTGGAGCGGCGTACGAATCATTCTTCCAAGAAGCTGTGCAATGTAAGTCGCATCTTCCGCATGACGGAAGGACATCATTGTTTCAGCTCTGGGGCAATCCCAACCGGTCGAAAGATTTTCTTTAAAAAGAACGACACGGATTTTTCTGTTGTCGGCTATTTCCGATGGCTCCACATGGGGGACATTTAATCCGTTTATAGTAAGTGTACCGGTAGAGCCGAATGTATGAACCACTTCGTTTTCTTTAAAGGTTTCACCAATTCGCTCTTCAACTTTTGCAATCACATCATCCAAATCCGTGTTGGAAACTTTGCTGCCGGTTCCAGCAGAAACCTGGATGACAAATACAGGGTTCACATTGGAATAGTGCTGCTCATAGGTGTATTGATACCAATGCTGGCACTTGTCGCGCCATTCATCTGTTGCAGCCTGCAGAACCGCCATATCGTTGTGCTTTGCAGGATCTTCCGGATAGGTTATAACAATTCGGTCTTTCAAAAGGCCAGATGCACGAACCTGCGCAGGAGAAATAACGACCTTCTGTAGGGATGACGTGGTATCCCCAACTAGCGCGTTAAATCGTGAGGCTGTTGCACTCATTCCGATAACAACAGGAACAGGGGACAGTTTATGTGTAGGGCTGCCAACGATAAAGCGCTGCATAATGGTGGTCGCTGTTCCGGCAGCTCTGCCCTGCATACCACGGTGCGCTTCATCGATGATAAAATACAAACGGTCGGATTTTTCTTTTGCAGTATTTTCGATGGTGTCCCAAATCGTATACTGACGGGTATCGGAATGATAGCTCAGATTGCCACCCTTGCCAAGTTTCTGCGTGTTCAGAAAATAGATATGACCGTCATCAAGAACTTCTTTGTCGAAGCTTTCATCAGAAATGACCACACACTGGTCAAATCTGACTTTATCTGCTTTTTGTTCAATTTTTTGCTTTGATTGCTCGTTTAACTGGGGAGAGTCCGAAAGCCAAACAAAGATAGCATCCGGCTGCTCCGCATAATCTTCCGAACCGGAAAAAATATCCTCTATAAAGGAAGCCATAATGATGGTTTTACCGGAACCGGTAGGAGCCTGAAGAGAAACTACTTGGGGAATGTGACAGGAACGGTAATTGTTTAAAGCAAGCGCTGTTCTCGCCCGAAGATCATTGACGGCTTGTTTTTGAAATGGAAAAAGTTCATTAATCATCTTCAGGCCCTCCCATGGTTAATGCGGAAATTATCAAGATAATCCCGGTAAAGCTGATATGTGGTTTCAACAGCTAAGCTGCTCTTCATAGCACGGTAGTTCACTTCGTAATCGGTAATTAGGTAGGCTGTCTGAATTTCAGGATGCTTTGCAACTTCGTCTTTAAAATCCGAGAACACATTTTCGTTGATAAGTACGGCAAAGTGGTTCTCAGGAAGAATGAGCATATCCAGTACATTACCTTCCATAGAAGGACATTTCCCTTGTGCGCCGGCTTTCAGCCACAGGGTCGGAAGCATCTCCTTGAACTGCTTGCCAAGGGCGACCGAGGTCTTGTCCAGAAAACCAAGTTTGAAGAAAGCAGCATTTGCTTTGAATCCGTCTGACATTGGGATATCACTGCCGATATAATTGCCTTTCAGGGGATTGCCGTTCACATCATGCCCTTCGATGGCGCAAACGGTACGCGGCCATGTGACATAACGGGCAATGCCAAGCTTTTCCCACTCTGGGTCTCCAGGACGATACCCAGCTTTTGTGAGAGCTTTTGATTCATCATCAGACACTTCATTGTTGGTCACCATAATGCAGCGGCGATGTCCGCCGTCCTCAGCATTTAACAAATTGACTGCGTGAAGTGTTGTGCCGGAGCCGGCGAAAAAGTCAACTATGAGGGCGTTTGGCTTGTTGGCAACAAAAAACATGACAGTGTCGTGAACTGCATATAAAGACTTCGGAAAAGCAAACTCTCTCCCCGGAATAAATTTTTTAATAAGCCGCGTTCCATAGTGAGTTGAATCGTGCGAACTAATTCGCCACTGCGTAGTTGGAAATGCCTTCCTTTCTGTACTGTTTGCAGTTGAGGTAATTACAGAGCCATCCTCATTGTAGCCTTGAATCGTGTATGTACCATCATTGAGCTTAGCTTCTTCGGCTGGCTTGAGATAGTATACGGTTGTGTTTTGACCCTTATATGGCCCTAACTTAATCAGCCCACGTTCCTGTTTCTGTCTAAAGCTGTCTTGACTTAGCTGCCATCTGCCGTCGGTACCGTCTTGCCTGATTGGCCATAAAGCGATTGAACCAACTTTGAGCTCATCATATTCATCAATGGTCTTTTCAAGTGGCAATGTGTCACCAGTACCAAGAATTTTTGTTCCATCAGATGATATATAT
>DATMYT010000085.1:0-6634 GCA_035560855.1 Negativicutes bacterium
CCACCGCCCCGTCCGCCGCCAGAAAAAGCCAGCGCCAAGAGCAACTGGGTAAAGAATCCACCCAAGACAAACCAGTCAAACAGCAGAAACAGAAGGATGCCGCCACCGATCAGCAGCTGCTGCCAAACAGGTATATCAGACGATGCACCGCTATTTTTCGGACTGGTCCGGGTTGTGGTTTTCATTTGTTGCTGGTATTCAGTGGCAACTTCCTGCAAAACCGCTGTGTAGGTATTCTTCACTGCTGTATTGTAATCGCCGGTTTCCATTCCAGGGCGCATAAATTCGTCCAGGATTCGGCCAACCTTGGCGTCAGGTAGTGCCCCTTCCAGTCCGTAGCCGATTTCAATGCGAGATTTCTTTTCCGCCACCGCTACCAGGATCAGTACCCCATTGTTGAGTTTGCGGTCACCAATGCCCCACTTGCGGAACAGCGCCAGACTATATTCTTCGATCAATTCCCCCTCAAGGGAAGGAATCGTTACCACGGCAATCTGCGCCCGGGTGCGTGAATTCAGCTCCGTGCTCAGCCGGTTGATTTGGCTTTCCGTCTCGCGCGACAAAACATCGCCATAATCCTGGGCATAAATATCCCGGGTAGGAACGGGCGGAATTTTGGGTGCAGCCAGGGCCGGCCCGGCGAGAAGCAGCACGCAGCCGACAATGGCAAGCCACGCCGCTATGCGTTTAATCAAGCTTCTTCAGCCTCCTTCCGACTTTTGGGCCGTAGTGGCGCAAAATCAGAATTTGACCGCCGGAACCTGTTTCGCCCCTTCTTCAGCGCGGAAATATTCCTTCGACGAGAAGCCGAACATACCGGCTATGATGCTCGTGGGGAATGTTTTGATCCGCGTGTTGAAGGACTGGACCGCCAGGTTATAGTCACGGCGCGCCACCGCAATCCGGTTTTCTGTGCCGGCCAGTTCATCCATCAGGCCCTGAAAGGTTTTGTCCGATTTCAACTGGGGATAGTTCTCGACCACCACCAGCAAACGGGAAAGCGCTCCACTCAGTTCGTTATTGGCTTCGCCCCGTGCGGCAGGTCCCTGCGCCCCGGCCAATTTGGCCCGCGCATTGGTTACCGAATCAATGACGCTTTTTTCCTGAGCGGCAAAGCCCTTGACGGTATTCACCAAGTTGGGAATCAAATCTGCCCGGCGTTGCAACATAGTGTCAATCTGGCTCCATTGGCCGTTCACTTTTTCCTGATCCGCCACCAAGCCATTATACGAAGACATCAGCGTCATGCCGAACACTCCCGCAATAGCCACAATCGCAATTAAAACAATCATTGATTTACTCATTTTTTCATACCATTCCTTTCGACATTGTGTCAGTCAGCCACGATTCTGTGGACAATAAAAGACAGAACAAACAAGATTCCGACGAGACGGTGAACATACCTCAACTTGGTCAGTTTCGGCATCCAGCGAATGAAAAGCCCCGACAGTGCCACCATGACCATAATCGCGGCAGCAGTCAGTCCTGTCTCGACTGCAAAGCTGAAATTTCCGGCAGCCCATATCTGCCACATTACATATCCGTGAAGCAGCACGACCGAAAATACCAGTACTCCCAAAAGGGGATGCGCGAGACGCAACACTGTAATCCAGTATTTTGCCAACGAATCCAACCATGCTGGAATGGGCGCGTGCATTTTCCGTGCTGTCACGAAAGCATCCCTCACGCCGTAATAAAGAGTCGCGACAAACCCGAGGAAAAAAGCGGTCTCACCAATGCTCTCCCCAACTTTACCAATACGTTCAAAGGGGATTATTCGTTCGATCCAATGCGCCGACTGATCGCTCATCACGAGTGCAGTAACCGCTAGCACAAGGACTAGCGCCAACACATAAAATTTTTGGTGAGCCGCCTTCGCAAGGTTCCCCAACCACGCTGCCATTCCTTCTACCCCCGTAATACCGTACTCTCTTATTGTACTCAATTCGGGAGCTTTTTACCAGTGAAACCCGCTCACGTCACATTCTGACGGAAAAAATGGTACACCGCCTGCGCCGCCGGAAGATTCATTCCAGGCGCGGCTGCCAGTTCCTCCGCCGAAGCGGTGCGAATGCGTTCAATTGTGCCGAAATGCTTCCACAGTGCCTGCCGCCGCTTCGTGCCGATACCTCTCACATGATCCAGCACTGACACCAGATTTCGCTTGGCCCGCAGCTTGCGGTGATAGGTCACGGCGAACCGATGGGCTTCATCACGGATCTGTTGCACCATTCGCAACGCCTCGGAATGACGCGGCAACACCAGCGGTTCACTGATGTTCTCGCGAAAAATATGCTCAAACTCTTTGGCCAGACCAATCACCGGAATATCTGCCAAGCCCACTCCCCGGATCACTTCAAGCGCCGATGACAGCTGCCCCTTGCCGCCATCGATGACGATAAGGTCCGGCAGCGGCTCCTTGGCCTCACGATAGCGCCGCAATGTGACCTCCTGCATGGAGGCAAAATCGTCGGGGCTTCCTTCGACTGTTTTCAGCTTAAATCGGCGATATTCGGATTTATCGGGCTCGCCATCTGTGAGAACCACCATGGAAGCGACAGTTTCCGCTCCCTGAATATGCGAAATGTCGAAGCACTCAATACGTCGGGGTAATGTTCCAAGTTGCAGCTTGTCCGCAAGTTCCTGCAATGCCGCCGAGCGTTTTCCCGTCAGCGCGGCCTCCCGCTCGGATCGCTGACGCAACGCTTCCGCCGCATTTTCGCCAGCCAGTTGCACCAGCTCACTTTTTGTTCCCCGCTGCGGTGTCAACAGGTGCACCCCGCTCGCTCCCGCTTTTCTTTCGCTCAGCCACGCGCTCAGCAGTTCCGTTTCCGGTAGTACCACGGGTGTCAAAATTTCCCGGGGAATAAAAGAGGATTCGTTGTAATATTGCTTCACAAAGGCAGCGAGAATTTCTCCGTCTGACTCAGCGTCGCCGCCGGACAGCATAAACCGGTCCCGACCTACCATCTTGCCGCTTCGCACGAAGAAAACCTGCACGCAGGACTGAACGCCCAATCGCGCTAGTCCTAGTATATCCTGATCTCCGGCCCCGGTGACGATATTCTGTTTTTCCGTCACCTGCCGCACGGCCGCCAACTGGTCGCGCAACCGTCCCGCCAGTTCGAACTTCATTTCGTCCGATGCTATGAGCATTCGGCGCTTCAAATCTTTTTCCACGTCAGTCGACCGTCCCTCCAAAAACAGGCAGACGGTCTGCACCATTTCACGGTAGGTTGCAGCATCGACCAATCCTGCGCAAGGAGCCATACACCGATTAATGTGAAATTCCAGACAGGGACGACGGGAATCCATGCTGCGACAACTTCGCAAGGGAAATAATCGTTTGAGCAGCGCCAGCGTTTCATGCATCGCTCCGGCGCTGGCATAGGGACCGTAATATTTTGCCCCGTCCTTTTCCACCCTCCGGGTGGCGTAGACTCGCGGATATTCCTCATTCCAGGTCACTTTGACGAAAGGATAGCTCTTATCATCGCGCAGACTGATATTATAACGAGGCCGATGCTTCTTAATCAGATTGCATTCCAGAATCAACGCTTCCATCTCGGAAGCGGTAACAATGGTTTCAAAGGTCTGGATGCGCGCTACCAACGCTTCCGTCTTGGGGCTCAGACCCCGCAACTGAAAATATGACCGCACCCGGTTTTTGAGGTTGATTGCTTTTCCCACATAAATGATCTTGCCGACCTGATCCCGCATCAGATAGACACCGGGTTTGTCAGGCAACAAAGCGACTTGAGCGATCAGTTCCGCCCTGATTTCATTTCCCAAGTCATTTTTTTCGTCCATGCTCATGCCTCTTTTTTACGCCGCCCCGTTTTGCTCTTCGCGGTCACCGTTTTTGCAGCAGGCAGCACATGTTTCAAATATTGGCCGGTGTACGAGGCCTCGACTGTCGTCACGTGTTCCGGCGTGCCGGAAGCGATGACCCGACCGCCGCACAGCCCCCCTTCCGGCCCGAGATCGATCACATGATCCGCCCGTTTGATGACATCCAGATTATGTTCAATAACGATAACCGTATCCCCTGCGTCCACCAGACGGTCCAGTACTTTCAGCAGTTGGTGCACGTCCGCCACATGCAGGCCGGTCGTCGGTTCATCGAGAATATACAGAGTCTTGCCGGTACTACGACGAGCCAATTCTGTCGACAGTTTCACCCGCTGAGCTTCCCCGCCGGAAAGGGTCGTAGCCGCCTGTCCCAGTTTGATATACCCCAGGCCCACATCGTGGAGCACCTGCAGCTTCCGCTGAATTTTGGGCACTTTGGCAAAAAACTCCAACGCCTCATCCACTACCATGTCCAGCACTTGGGCAATATTTTTTCCTTTGTACTGTACATCGAGCGTCTCCCGGTTGTAGCGGGCTTCTTTGCATACTTCGCAAGGAACATAAACATCCGGCAGAAAATGCATCTCAATCTTGATGATGCCGTCACCTTTGCAGGCTTCGCACCTCCCGCCTTTCACATTAAAACTAAAGCGGCCGGGTTTGTAGCCGCGCATCCGAGCTTCCGGCGTCTGGCTAAACAATTCCCGCACCGAATCAAACAGTCCGGTGTAGGTAGCCGGATTGGAGCGTGGCGTACGCCCAATCGGCGACTGGTCGATATCGATGATCTTGTCGATGTACTCCGCGCCGCGGATCTCTGCATGCTCTCCCGGTCGGGTGCGGGTTCTATAAATTTTCTGAGCCAGCGCCTTATAGAGAATTTCATTGACCAGGGTACTCTTGCCGGAGCCCGATACACCAGTCACTGCCGTAAACACGCCAAGCGGAAAACGCACATCGATATTGTCCAGATTGTTTTCCGACGCACCGACGATTTCAACCCATTTTCCATTGGGTTTACGGCGCTGCTCCGGAACCGGAATCGACAATTTTCGCGACAGATATTGTCCGGTAATGGATTCCGCGCAAGCCTTTATTTCTTCCACAGTCCCCTGCGCTACCAAATTGCCTCCGTGCACTCCGGCGCCGGGGCCGATGTCGATGATGTGGTCGGCGCTGAACATCGTTTCCTCGTCATGTTCCACCACCAGTAGAGTATTCCCCAGGTCACGCAGTTTTTTCAGCGCATCCAGCAGTTTTGAATTGTCGCGTTGGTGCAGGCCGATGCTTGGTTCATCCAGAATGTATAGCACACCGACCAGCCCGGAGCCGATCTGAGTCGCCAACCGGATACGCTGGGCCTCGCCGCCGGACAGAGTACCAGCCGCCCGATCAAGCGAAATATAATCCAATCCGACGTTCATTAAGAATCCCAGTCGCGCGTCAATTTCCTTACGAATTTGAACAGCAATGGTTTTTTCCCGTTCCGTCAGATCCAGTGACAGGAAAAAATCGCGGCTTTCCCCCACCGTCATGTGGGTAACCTCATGAATATTCATTCCGCCGATTTTGACCGACAGCGACTCTTTCTTCAGTCGGGCGCCGTGGCAGACCGGGCATGGTTTAGAGGTCATATAGCGTTCTATATCTTCACGCATGGAATCCGACGTCGATTCGCGATAACGCCGGGACAGCATTGGCAAAACCCCTTCATAGGAAGTGGAATGAGTTTTGACTTCACCAAACATGTTTTCATACTCGAAGGACAGCCGTTCCCCCTCCGATCCTTGCAGGATCAGCTCGCGCAGGTCAGCCGGCAAGTCGTTCCAACGTATATCAAAAGAGTACCCACGCCGTTCCAGCAGTACTTTCAACTGGCACATAAAGTAGGAACTCTGATTACTGGACACCGCCACAATCGCTCCCTCACCGAGGGTCTTGGTTCCGTCCGGCACGATCAGCTCCGGATCGATCTCCATATTGACCCCGAGCCCAGTACAGGTGGGGCAGGCCCCATACGGGGTATTGAACGAAAACATGCGCGGCGCGATCTCCGGCAAACTGACGCCGCAATCGACGCAGGCGAAGTTTTCGCTGAACGTCAGCTCCCGCTCCCCGTTAACATCGACGGTGACCAGTCCTTCGCCTAGCTTCAGCGCTGTCTCCAGTGATTCAGCCAGCCGCCGGGCCACGCTGTCCTTTACGACAATCCGATCGATAACCGCTTCGATTGTGTGTTTTTTCTTCCGATCAAGCTTGATTTCTTCCGCCAGCTCACGAATTTCGCCATTGACCCGCACCCGGACGTAGCCGTCCTTGCGGATCTCTTCCAATACTTTCAGATGCTCGCCTTTTTTTCCACGAATCACAGGGGCCAACAGCGTCAGCTTCGCGCCTTCACCTTGTGTCATCAGCGCATCCACCATCTGCTGGATCGTCTGCTGGGTGATCGGTTCCCCGCACTCCGGGCAATGCGGACGGCCTGCCCGGGCAAATAGAAGCCGCAGGTAGTCGTAGATTTCTGTTACCGTTCCCACAGTGGAACGTGGATTGCGGCTCGTTGTTTTCTGATCAATAGAAATGGCGGGAGAGAGACCCTCGATGTAATCCACATCGGGCTTGTCCATCTGACCAAGAAACTGCCGGGCGTAAGAGGACAAGGATTCGACGTACCTGCGCTGCCCCTCGGCATAAATTGTATCGAATGCAAGTGAAGATTTACCGGAGCCGGACAGGCCTGTCAACACCACCAGCTTGTCGCGAGGAATCTCCACATCAATAT
>DATMYT010000086.1:0-3743 GCA_035560855.1 Negativicutes bacterium
TCCGTCTTCAGTTTGCCGGAGTGAATGTTCTCAATCACATACGGGAAACAATACGGCGACAGATGCGCGCCCAGAACATCCAGCTCTTTCCGATCTCCGATGATGGACCAATCGAGCGTCGTCGGCGCGCCGAACACGGAAAACTCAACAAAGCGACCCAGTTTTCGAATCATCGACATGCCCTGCGTGACCGAAGAAGGATGCCCCGTCGCCTCTATATAGGTGTCGCAGCCATACCCTTCAGTTAGTTTCATGATTTCCGCAACAACATCCACCTTCGAAGGATTCCAAACCATATCGGCGCCAAACGCCTTTGCTTTCTCCAGCCGTTCGTCCTTCATATCCATAACAATCAGTAGTTTCGGGTTACGCAGTCGCGCATATGTTACCATGCCAAGACCAAGCGTGCCCGCGCCGGAAAGCACGACAACGTCCTCGCTGCCAATGTCCGCGCGGTCGATGCAATGCTTGCTGCATGCATACGGCTCAATGCAAAGCGCCTGATCCAGCGTCATGTCTTTCGGAACATGATGCATAACAGTGCGCTTCACCGGTATACGCACATACTCTGCCATTCCGCCGCAAAACTCATTGAAGAATCCGTAAATTTCATGCGGCTGACACATCCAGTACCGGCCGGTTTTGCAGAACTTGCATTCTCCACACGGTGCAATTTGGTCGACTGCAATTCTGTCGCCTAGCTGAAATCCTTTTACGTTTTCTCCGAGCGCAGCAATGGTTCCTACAAATTCATGTCCCGGAATGAACGGCGGTTTTACCCAGGACGGCTGCGTTTCATCTCCCCAGAACATCGCGGCGCCATGCTGGCACTTCAAATCGCCCGCGCAGATGCCGCAACCTTCTGTTTTCATTAAAATATCATCCGCCCTGCACGCCGGTACCGGATATGCCTTTTCAAACCGATAGTCGTTTGCGCTGTATGCAACCAGTGCTTTCATCGTTTTAGGGATTGTTGTCATTTTGATTATTTCCTTTCATTTCTCACCGCTCATCTCAATTCGAAAGCGGATTTTTTTCTAGTATGATGCGCTCTTGATTTGCTAAAAGCAGAAGCCTAGTAAAACATCGATCAAAGAATAATCGCATGGAAGAACAAAAATAAAATTCTCCGGCAGGATCCCTGTACCCTTTGCAGCCACCTCCGCAAATTCGTTTGTATTGGCAGCTTGAGCATCGTGCCATTACCGATCTCTGGATTTTACTGATGAAAACATCCCTTGCCTTTTCCCGCAACGATTCGATTGTGTCTGATTTTACGTCGCCAATCTTCCATTCTGGCGAGACAAAAAAGTCACATGGATAGCAGGATCCATCCCGTTCTACAACAATCATCGCGTCACATCTGCCTGTTAAACCGCAAAGCTCAAAGTTTCCGCCAGAAAGCAAACTGACATAGTTATCAAACAATCGTATGCTGACATAGCGTCCGCGTAACAAGCTGGCATACCAGTAATCAAACAAATCGCAGAGAAACAAACCATATTCACTCGGGGTAAGCGCTTGCTTTATACCACTGTCTGGCAAACAAGGTATAATATGAATATTGTTCCAGCCGTGAGAAATGCAATTCTCCCATACTTCCTTTGCGCTTCGCGTCATCTTGTCTGTAACTGTCATCAGGATGGAGAATGCCACTCCAGCATTTTGAAGTATCCGTGCCGAGCGCTCTACAATATCATAGGACCCGCTGCCATCAATTTGTTTTCGATATGCATTGTGAACGATACGCGTTCCATCCAGAGAAATCCCAACGAGAAAGTTGTTTCTATTCAGGAAATCCGCCCACTTTTCATCGACGTGCATGCCGTTGGTTTGCATTGCATACAAAACAGGAACGTTGAGCCGGTTCTTCTCTCGTGTGAGAGCAACAAATCGCTCAAAAAATGCTAAGCCTGCAAGTGTTGGTTC
The DNA here is from genome assembly GCA_035560855.1 of Negativicutes bacterium. Classification (GTDB taxonomy): domain Bacteria; phylum Bacillota; class Negativicutes; order UBA1444; family UBA1444; genus UBA1444. Next base: position 1,930 of record DATMYT010000086.1, read on the forward strand.
TCCGCCTTGAAACAGAAATGAACATGTGTCCACAGATGAATCAAACATCATAGAGAGAAGTGCATCTACTGTACTCTCCGCCATTACCCGCGATTCGCCGATTGCGTGCTCACGATAAAAACAATAACCGCAACGCAGATTGCAATCGCCAGATACCGGTTTTATGAGCAAAGATTTCATAAGAGGAAGCGCTCAACTTTCTGCACCCCGCCGACGTTGGATACGCCGCGATGCAGTTCATTTTCAATCATATCGGCGGGAGTGAACGGTTTCCGTGCTCCCCCGCCTTTGAATCAATAGCGTTTGGGCAACTCTGTTCCAAACGGATAAATCTTTGGCGCCTGTTCGCCCGCGCGCACCATGCAGCTGCAAAGCCGTTTGCCGAGCATTTCGCGTTCACATGAAAAATTCGGGTCGCTCACCAGATTGTTTTTCTCATATGGATCCGCATCCAAATCGAACAAATACTGCTCGATATAGCTGTCGCTGTCCGGCTTGCACCCATCGCGCATAGCGTTATACGCTTCAGTCGTAAAGTGAAAATCCATATGATACAGCGGTTGCACATGCGGCGCATGCACCGCGTATTTCCAGTGCTTGGTCCGTATTCCGCGTCCGAGTTCCGTTTCGCTGATCTGAAAGAAGACCTCTTCGTCCAGAGCATTTTTATCACTGAGTGCCTCTGTCAACGGTTCATACACCATATCCGCGGGAATCGGCACTTGAGCAAGCTCGAGGATTGTGGTTGGCAGTTGGATGTTACTCACAAGAGATTCAACTCGTTTCCCTCCGATAAACGCGCCGCCAGCGATCACCAACGGTATTCTCAAGCAGCTGTCAAAAATATTGCGCTTATACTCGCCTTCTTGCGTTCGGAAATGACAGCCGTGATCCGAGCTGTAAATGATAACGGTATCTTCGTAGTAGCCATATTCTTTCAGCGTATCGATTAATTTGCCAAGGTTATCATCCAGTTTACGGCATTGCCCCAAATAGTCCGGATAGTTCTCTTTCCAGTCGCCTTCATATTTTCCATTAAAGAGGTCTTTCGGAGGATCAAAATTGGAAAACTTTTCTTTTGATCCATCAGGGCCTTCGAAACAATCGCGGTCATTTTGCTGATGCGGCTCAATATGCGATACAAAGAGAAAAAACGGGCGATTCGACGTTCTGTTTTGAAGATAATTTACCGCATAATCGGTCACACAATCCGCACGATATCCAATAAAATTAATCTGATTGCCGTCTTTATCCCAAAGATGTCCATCGTAGCCATGTGAAGTTAGCTCAAGCGCTTCCGCAGCAGCTATATAGTCCGTATAACCGCCCATGCGATCCATCGGAATCGGGTTGCGCAGCACATCAATTCCTTGTGTAAAATCGCAACCCAAATGCCATTTCCCAACGTAGGCTGTTTCAAAGCCGGCATGTGCCAGTTCTTTTGCGATTGTATTTTCTTCCGGCTTCAAGCCGATTTCATTGAGGTAACATCCAGTTAAGTTCGGATATTTCCCCGTCTGCAAGCATGCTCTGGCTGGTCCGCAAACAGGTTGACTCGTAAATGCGTTTTCAAAGAGGACTCCTTCTTCGGCAAGCTTGTCCAGAACGGGTGAAACATCCAATTTCTGGCCGTAGCAGCCGAGCGTGTCTGCGCGTTGCTGGTCACTCAAATATACGAGAATGTTCGGTTGTTTCTTCATGAGGTTGCAAATGTCCTTTCCAACACGATGGTGGTTTACCACCCATAAATTAGATTTAAATACAAAAATCCAAACCGGTGGTTTGCTCCGGATTCATAGATGCGGTATTACGGC
>DATMYT010000087.1:0-3934 GCA_035560855.1 Negativicutes bacterium
CTCCAAAAATAATTGCTGGAGGTGGGCTAATGTATGGGTAAGGTTATGTCCGAAGAGACGAAGTATAAACTAGCTCATGATCTTGGTTTTGGAGATAAAGTGGAAGACGGAAAATGGGATGATGTTACGACGGGTGAAGTAGGATCTATGGTAAGAGAGGCTATCAAGCGCGGTGAACAGGCAATATCAGAGGAAGCCAGGGCGAATGGAAAAGCCCATCAGAATGCTGAATAATTAAGAACCCGGAAGCTTGCGCGGGTAGGTTTCCGGGTTCACTTTTTTATTGGCTTTAGCCAGTGGAGCGCGTGCATTTTGCGCTCCACTATTTAGCCCCCTAATGGAGTTGGAGTCCAGTCTCTAAATCATATAGAATGAAAGAAGGAAATGGGGGACAGGACATGAAGGGGAAAAATTACAGCAAAGACTTCAAATAGGCCGTATTGCAGGAAGTGAACGAAACCAACGATGTCGCGCAAGTGGCGCGTAGACATGAGTTGTCAACGAAAACCATTTACAGCTGGCGCAAGCAGTCACAGTTTGCAGATTGGAAGGCTGCCGCTGGCACAGCGAAGAAAATTGCAGCCTATACGCCCTCAGCCCAAGAATTTAAAGAAATCGAAGGCGAAAACAGCCAATTTAAAAAGCTTCTTGGTGAAAAAGATCTGGAAATTGCCATATTGCGAGATCTTATAAAAAAGCCCCAGCCCGGTTATCGGACAAAGTGGAAATAGCGACGCATTGGATTAACCGGGGTTATGCGACAGCCATCATATTAAAATATATCGGAATTGCCGAATCCACGTACTATTATCATCGCAAGCATGACGCTCAGTCTGTTAAAACGGCAGTTCACGCCGGCAGATTGCCCTCCGAGTATTCGCTTGACGTACAAAGCCGCAAAATCAGTAATGAACAGATCAAGGAATGGTTGATGGAGTTGATGGCTGGCGACGAACAAATTTACGGCTATCGAAAGTTGACAAAATGCCTGCAGCGCCAATACCATTTGGTGATCAATAAGAAGAAAACCTATCGTCTATGTAAAGAATTGGGCATTTTGCAAAAGCAGCGCCGCGTAAAGCCTCATCACCCGCGCCGCTTGGCGCGAAATCGGACCATTGCGGCTTCCAATCAATTATGGGAAATCGATATTAAATACGGATATATTGCTGGGGAAGATCGTTTTTTTTACCTGATGGCGATTATCGACGTGTACGACCGAGAAATCATTGATTACCACTTGGGCTTAACCTGTGAGGGCAGGCACGCGGCGCATATTTTGAAACGGGCGCTATGGAAGCGAAAGCTGCTGCGCGGGATTTCCCGCCCAGTCATTCGATCTGACAATGGCCCTCAGTTCATCAGTCATGTTTTCGAGGAAGAATGCGGGTTGCTGAATGTCGAGCATGAACGCATCCCGCCCAAAACGCCAAATTTGAATGCTCATATCGAGTCTTTCCACAGCATTTTAGAGCGTGATTGCTATGGCCGGCATGAATTTACAACGTATGGCGATGCTTACCAAGTCACCTCTGAGTTTATCGATTTTTACAATCGACGCTATTTACATGGCAGCTTGGGTGACGTTCCCCCGAAGGAGTTTTATGAAACTACTCTTCGCACTCAGCGCCAGCCTTTTGGTGTAACGCTTTAATGCGTAATCCGGCGAATTATTCAGCTACCTTGCGGATAAGCCTGATATAGAGACTTTACTCCAAGTTTAAGGGGTTGAGCCGGTACCTTCCGGCCTGGATGCCGGAGGTTTTTTTTCATACGCACACTGCCCGGCTGTAAAATCAATACCAGCAATACAGCCGTTACTACGAACTGTTGTGCACCCCGTCAAGAGGACAATGAAAGAATAGAAATATTTTGGAATGCAGCCTTTGCGCACTGTTCGTTGAGACATATTTTTACCCCCAGACATTACAGTGTTTTTTCACTGTCCTATCTGGGGGTAGCATATCAAACTGTGAAGCTTTCCGGAAACTGAGGGAATGGTTCTGGTCCGATTATAACCGGCCGCGCCCGCCTCCCAAATTTCGGCCCGAAGGTCCATGAGCCAAGCCTTGTTAACTATCGCTGTCATCCGAATTTTGTCACTTCAAATTATATTTTAAATCGGCCGATTGTAAAATGAAGTTGACACCTGAGCAAAAATCCATAGTGATTTTTCCATGTATGGTAGAATTGGAATTCGCCACAAAAACCACTCATCAGAGCGAAAGCAATCGCTATGGACTGCCAAGATTGTACCACATACAGAACAGAACGCAAGCGCGGACAGCATTTAGGCCTGAATGACCGGGGAGCTATCCAGCAGTTGCACAAATTGGGGTACGCCAATCGTGCCATTGCCAGAGAACTTGATTGTTCACCTACCACTATTGGCAACATCAAAAATCCCTACTATCCGAATGTGAAGAGCCGCCGCCAATAATCCGCTCTGAGACCAGACTCCGCATCCTTGCTCTGACTCGCGAGGCCCTGCTACAGGCCAAAACTGCGCGGACCATCAATTATGCAGCTTTTCGCGATGTCGCGAAAAGATATTATCGACGAAATGATCATCAACCAGCACCTTCTCGTCCATCTGACCGATATCCGCACCCACGACGATTATACGTTCGCCCATAGTTTGAATGTTCGCCTGCTGTCGGCCATGACCGGAATTAAGCTGGGCTATCCGGTCGGCAAGCTGCGCGAGTTGGCAGTCGGCAGCCTGTCCCACGGTCTGAGAAAAATGTTCGTGCCCCTGACGATCCTAAATAAACCGGGAACGCTGAAGAATGGGTACTCATGAAGCAGCATTCGGAAATTGGGTTTGAAGTTCTCCGGCAGCAACGGGAAGATATTCCGCTCCTGTCCGCCCATATCGCGCTCCAACATCACGAAAACTACGACGGGACAGGCTATCCGCAGCTGCTGCAAGGACACGAAATCCTGTAGTACGCCAGAATAGCAGCCACTGCCGACGCCTATGACGCGCTGATTTCTGACCGGCCCTACCGGAAGGCGCTATTGCCCCACGACGCTTATGAAATAATTATGGCTTCGCGGGGCAGTCGCTTTGATCCGGAAATAGCAACCGCCTTTCTTGAGAATATCGCGGTTTATCCCGTCAGTACAATTGTAGAGCTCAATACCGGAGAAATCGGCACCGTCGTCGGAGTGCTCGAAAAACTGCAAACCCGTCCGTTAATCCGGTTGCTGGTCGATGCCAACGGCCAATTGATTGCCTATACCGGGGTTGTGGCTGATTTGAGTGAGGAACTAACGCGGTATATCGTCAAGGTGCTCAAACCGGAGGAAATACTTGCCTTAGGCAAAGCGGATGCCGCCTACCATCAAGCCTCCTCGGAAGATCGGTGTCCCTTGCCGCAAATACCGCGCTTCCCCTAACCCTCTTGGCCCTTAAGGGCCTGTTGATAAAATAATTCAAGTTCATACACCGGTTAACGAGTCCCTGCAGAACGTACCTGTATGGACTTTTGGGCTGTGAAGGGATCTTGGAGGCGGGGTTCTTAGAACGCAGCATAATATGAGAATGTTCCTTTGGTGCCCATGGTTATGGCCCCAAATTCAACAGACCCGTAGACTCAGGCGGCTTTAAAGGGTTTCCGATCTATGAACCTCACTGCACGCGTCCTTGATCCGAGCCTGTCATTCAGGTCCGGCAGCAGGAACTGCAGCAGCCGCCGTCGCTCTGTTCCTTGGCCAATTCGTAACTCTTCTCGAAACATTTAATATTTAAGGGATTGGCTTTGCCCTTGCTGCTGAAGAAATCGTCGAGGCCCTTGACAAACGCTTCTTTCGACATCAACGTCGTTTTGGCAATCAGCGCCCCCAGCATAGCGATATTGGCGCCACGGGGATTGGCCAACTCAACGGCAATCTCCGTCGCCGGAATTTGTATCACTTCGATGTCTTGGCG
>DATMYT010000088.1:0-2306 GCA_035560855.1 Negativicutes bacterium
ATCTTGGAGCAGACACATTTGTTTCCAGAATGGGCAAAGACAATAGGCAAAGAAAAAATCCAGGCGTATCAGGATTCCTTCGCACGAACATTTGGGATTAGTTTATGCTTGTTATCATTGCAAGGGAAGACACTTACCATATGGTCCAACTCTTCATTGTTTTGCTATTATATGATGAAAAATAACCGTCTGCGGTGCATTCAGGAACGGGAGAATGCCATGAAATCTATTCTGGCGCAGGGCCAGACACGCACGTTTAAGTGTTACATGGGGCTAACTTTTTTTCTTTCTCCCGTGTTCTATCGTGGGGAAATTATTTGTATGGCCTACGGGGGCGGCGTCAATTTGGGATCGGACACGATCTGCGCTGGCAACAAGTTGGCCGATAATATTACGGTGATGTCGGAAAAAAAGTTCTCCGACATGCTGGATTTGATGCAAAATACGTTGGACATGCTGGATTTTGATGCAAGTGGTGAAAAAGAGAACGAAGGGGCTCAAACTTCCTGCGACAGGTCTGCGAATGAATATCTGTTTCTCAAGCATAAACTCAGCCGCCGGGAGCTGGATATTGCCCAGGCAGTATGTGAATGCCTGAGCAATAAACAAATCGGCGACAAACTCTTTATTAGTGAAAAAACGGTCAAATCGCACATCAGTAATATTCTCGCCAAAATGGACATGAAGGATCGGATGCAACTGGTCATGTTCTGCAAGGAGCACAATAAGGAGTAATAACTAAGCTATGTCGATCAGAAAAAAACTCTTAATTTTTGTGGTTATGATAGTTGTTGTGCCTATGGGCATTCTCTTTGTGTCGTCCACTGTTATTATGGATACCCAAAAAAAAGACAGTGAACTGCTTTATTTGCAAAGTGCGTTGAAAATTGCCCGCACGCAGATGTTAAGCCGTAAGGACGAAATGGAACGAGGCGGACAGCGCTTGTCGCAAAATCCAGAGTTTCGCGCATTAGTTCAGAAAAATGATACGGTAAAACTATCCGCGGAATTGCAGAAGCTGAAGCAAGTTTATAACTATCTTGATATTGCCGTAGTTCTTGATAACAACAGACGGCCGATAGCGAGAATCTCCGAGGATATAAGGGCCGATAAAACATGGGACCTAAATGGTCTGGTGCAGTTGGTGGCAGAGCGGCAACGCTCTCTAAGCTCGGAGGAAACATTTCCGTTAGCGGAGCTGTTCTATCCGGATTCAATTGATTTTATCCGGTTTAAAATCCCCATAGCCAATCGGTTGGATGAAAACGGCAACCAAGTCTTTCTGACGCAATGCCAGATTGGGTTGGCTGTCATACCGATCATGGATGCGATAGACGCCGAACGCTTGGTAGGATACCTAATTCTGGGAGATACTGTGAATAATGATCCCTATTTTCCGGTGGCGTACAGCCGGAGTGTAGAAGGATCTTATCTCGCTCTTTCCATTGATAATATCCGCATATCCTCCAACATTCAAACGCCGACGAAGGAAAACTATGTTGGTAGTCTCATTCCGGTTACAACCAGGACCTTGGATGGGCCGAAAGAGTATATTTTTGGACGGGTGGACTTTAATGATGAAGTGCACGTGTTTTTGGACGAAGCCATTGTGAATCATAAGGGAGAGCCGATTGCGACAATTGGTATAGGTATTCCGGAAAAAAGGTTTGCTCAGATTCTCTCGACTAACCAATATTTGATTGTCGGGGTTACAATGCTTTGTTTGATCATTATGCTGGGAATCGGCAGGTATTTTGCGGGCATCATTACGGAGCCCATTGCTGTTGCGACGCAGTTTGCTGAGCGGCTGGCAAGTGGAGAACGCAGCATGATTTTGCGTCCGGAGTGGGTCAAAGATCAAAAAAGCGAAACGAGCATTTTGCTTACAACGTTTCAAAAGATGGCTTCTTCATTGGAAGAAAGTGAAAAACAAAGTGAATCTTATCTGGAAAAGCTTGAACAAGAGCATCTGCGTCAGATCGAGTTGTCGAGTCAATTGAAAGTGATGAATGATGAACTGGAAGGCAAAGTGGCAGCCAGAACATTCGACTTGGTGCAGGTGATTGCTGAATTAAAACGGGCGAACGGCGTTAAATCAAATTTCTTGGCGACTATGAGTCATGAACTTCGTACTCCATTATCTGCGATTATTTGCAGCGCCGAAGCGTTGATCGGCCGCGTCTTTGGTCCGCTGACTGAAAAACAGGAGAAACATATTCAAAATGCGTTACACAGTGGGAATCACTTGTTGCAACTAATCAACGACATTCTGGACATCTGTAAGATCGAAGCAGGCAAGATGAATT
>DATMYT010000089.1:0-17107 GCA_035560855.1 Negativicutes bacterium
TACGTAAACTGATTGAACTAATATTTACTTTGCTATTTGTAACCTTGCTGTCGTTTTTGCTGATGCGACTTTCCTCTGTTGACCCGGCTACCGCATATGCCAAACGGATGATTGGGAACCCTACTGTAGAGCAAATAGACAAAATACGGGTGCAGTTAGGCTTTGATAAGCCGATTCTCGTGCAGTATGGCAGCTGGGTATGGGATTTGCTTCATTTTGACTTAGGAACGTCTCTGGCAAATGGGCATGATGTTTGGACGGATATTGCAACTGCATTCCCTAAGACGTTGGGTATCGTGGGACTTGCTTCGGTTTTTCAGATTGCTTTTATTGTGATCGTGAGCTGCCTTGCTTTTCTGATTCCCTGGAAGCTCCCCAAAAAGGCGATAAGGCTTTTATGCATTTTTGGAGTATCAATTCCTTCCTTTTATTTGGCGTCGATCTATCTGGACTTTTTTGCAGTGCAGAAGTCGTTAATTTCAGTGGCGGGAAACACAACACTGCTGAGTTACATATCACCTGCAATTTGCATTGGCGTTTTTGGCGCCTCGTTTTATGCGCCATTGTTGATGGATGCATTGGAACATGAAAGCAATGAAGATTATGCATTTTATGCTCGCTGCCGGGGGCTTTCTGAACGAAGGCTTTTGCTATTCCATTTCCTGCCTAGAGCGACGATTGGATTAGTTCCCAACTTTTTGCAGAGCATAGGGCTTGCGCTTGCCAATGCAACCGTGATTGAGTCTATTTTCTCAATTCCCGGCTTTGGCTATTTAATCGTAAACCATGTGCTTGACAGGGACACGCCAATGATCCACGCAGAGGTTTTTTTCCTAGCGCTGGCCATCGCACTTTGCAACATTGCAGCTGATCTGGTTCAGTGGGCAATTGGACAAAAAAAGGGGGTGGCATAAATGAGAATACCAATCACTAAAAAATGGTGCGCCATTCTCATTCCGGCGATGGTGATCGTGTTTTTTTCCTCAGGCTTTTTGTTCGCACCCAATAACCCTATGGAATCCAACCTTCTGGCGAGATATGCCGCTCCCAGTGCGGAATATCCGTTTGGTACGGATGATATGGGACGCTGTATCTTATCAAGGATTCTATATGGCGGGTGGACAACACTGGGAATTGTCCTGGGAGGATCGCTGATCGTATTCATCCTCGGCACGGTTCTTGGAATGTTGACAAGCCGCGCCGTTATGAAAGAAAACGCCCTTGTGGATGGGTTGATTAACGCTGTTACCGCCATCCCGCCGATTGCTTACCTGATTGTATTTATCGGGGCATGGGGCAGCGGAGCAAAAACGACGCTGATTGCCCTGACGGTATCTTATATTTTGCGGTACATTAAGCTGGTTCGCACCCGTACTGACATGGAGATGGGGAAAGCCTATGTCATGTGTGCAGTGGCTGCCGGAGCTTCAAAACTCAGAATATTGCTTGTTCATATTTTCCCCAACCTAATTTCTGAGATGATCCGCTTCCTGTGCCTGTCCTGCGCAGATATGATTCTGGCAATTACGGGCTTCTCCTTCATCGGACTAGGCCTTGGCGATAATATGGTGGATTGGGGAGGCATGATTTTGGACGCCAGAGGCGCACTGGTGCTTCATCCGACTATGATCCTGTATCCCATCGCAGCCGTCATTCTATCAACACTCTGCTTTAATATCATTGGCAAGCAACTGACAGCAAAGGAGGCAGAGTGATGTTAAAGATTGAACAGTTAAGCGTAAGGGAAAAATCCGGTCGTTATTTGCTACAAAATATATCTATGGAAATACAGGCAGGCCAGGTAATTGGTCTTACCGGTCATAGTGGTTCGGGAAAAACCACCTTGCTCAGAAGTGTATTTGGAATGCTTCACAGAACCTGCCACATTGATGCCGGGAAAATTTTATTGAACGATATGGATTTATCGCACCTTTCCCGCAGAGATCACCGAGAGCTCTGTGGAAAAAGATTGGGGTTTATTCCGCAAAACCCGATGACAGCGTTTGATAGCCGAATGAAAATCGGTCGTCAGATGCAGGAAACTTTTCAGAAGCGGCTGCACTTAAAAAAAGACGAGGCAGACGCGCTGGCAAAGGAAAAGCTGCTTTTGGTCAACCTGAAAGATACCGCTCGGATTTTAGGGGCATATCCACCTGAGCTTTCTGGCGGAATGCTGCAAAGAGTAGCTGTGGCTATTCTCTTAGGAATGTCGCCCGACTATATTTTAGCCGATGAACCAACTGCTGCTTTAGATGAGGAAAACAGAGATTTGCTGCTTCTTATCATGCAAGAGCAGCTGACTAAAAAGGGCGTTTTATTTGTTTCTCATGATGTTGATGCACTAAAGATGCTCTGCCGTAAGGTATACGTTTTGGGCGCAGGGCAAATTATTGAACAGGGGACAATGGAAACACTTTTATCGGAACCAGAAACAGACTGGATGAAGCAATTCTCCAGCTTGAACCGCAAAGAAAGCCGGGGTGACTGGAAATGGGAGAAATTGTAGTACAAAATGTAAACCAAGTGTACCACAGCGAAACACAGGGAGATTTTCATGCTCTCTCTGACATCAATCTACGGCTTAAAAAGGGTGAAAACCTTGCAATTGAAGGAGAAAGCGGCTCAGGAAAGAGCACGCTGGCAAGGCTTTTGATTGGTCTTGAAAAACCTGCGTCAGGTACAATTCTACTGGATGGGGCGGATATAACCCGTTGGAACTATCATACATGGCGGCAGCACCGAAAAAAGATACAGGCTGTTTTTCAAGATTCATCCGGCACGCTGAACCCAGCAAGAACGGCATATGCCAATGTTGAGGAAGCGCTGGTTAATTTGACAGAGCAGAAAAAAAAAGAACGGAAAAAGCATATTCTAGATTTGATGGATGCAGTCCATATGGACTATAGGCTTTTGGAAACGCCTGTCCGCCAGCTTTCGGGCGGCGAACAACGTCGTCTTTCCCTGCTCCGCGCGATTGCAGTAGAGCCCGATTATCTCATCATGGACGAAGTAACCAGCGGATTAGATTTGATTTCGACAGATGCCGTATTAACCTTAGTAGAGAACTTTGTAAAGCTTACCGGAAGCTCCTGCATATTTATTACGCACAGCAGAAAGAATGCCGTACGGATTGCTAACAGGGTGTTTACCATGCGTAATGGCCGGGTCGCTGAACAGGGTAATGTAATAAAAAACACAAACCAGAAAGGACAAGGATAAAATGAAGAGAAATAACAAAAGGGTTATAGCTGCCGCTTTGGGTTGTATGCTTCTGGCGTTGGCTGGATGCGGGCAAAACAGCACGCCCAATCAGACAAGCAGTACCCCCCCACAAGTAACCCACGAGAGTGAACCGAAAGTTTTAACGGTTGTCACCGCTAAGGAGCTTGACAGTCTGACTACCTTGACAATGAATAAGGAGAATAACATTGCCTGCGGTCTGGTATATGAAACACTGGTAAGCTATGAGGATGGCAAGATTGTCCCGGGACTGGCCGAGAGCTGGAGCTGGGATGACACAGATACAGTCCTTACCTTTAAACTGCGACAAGGTATTACCTTTACCGACAAAACGGCTTTTAACGCCCAAAGTGTTAAGGCAATATTGGAATTTGATAAGGCCAATCCTAACTTTAGCGGTATTAAAGGCATTTACAACATTGAAAGCGTGGAAGCGGTTGATGCGTATACGGTAGTTGTTCATTATGCCGCGCCCTGCTTTTCCTATATTAATGATTTTTGTTTTCAAAATGTTGCCGGAATGATGTCCCCGAATGTTTTTGAAGCGGATAATTTCCAGACCTTCAAAGATGTCGTTGGTACCGGCCCATACGTGCGACAGGAAATGATTTCCGGAGACTGCTCGCGTTTTGTCAGAAATGAAAACTATTGGGGCGAAGCGCCTTATTATGATGAAGTGGTTGTAAAATACATCCCGGAAGCATCTTCCAGACTTCAGGCTTTGCAGACCGGAGAGGTTGATCTGATTTATGGCGCAGACCTGCTCAGCTATGATGATTACAATCAGGCGCTTTCTTTGAATAATATTAAGGGCACTATTAATGATGGCAATACATTGACGAGAAATCTTGTGCTGAACGCTTCGAGTTCTATGCTGAAGGACTTGAAAGTTCGTCAGGCAATCGCTTGTGCCGTTAATAAGAAGGAAATTACACAGGGACTTACCTACGGCTACGAGACGCCGGCAACGACCCTGTTCAGCCCTGGCGCCCCCTATACGGACATTACGTATAACACGACCTGGGGCTTTGATCTGGATAAGGCCAATGCGCTGCTGGACGAGGCTGGCTGGACGATGAATAAAAGCACCGGCATCCGTGAAAAGAACGGTCAGAAGCTTTCTCTGAATTATACCTATTGGGCAGATCTGTCGCTGGCTCAGAATATCGCACTGTCTATTAAAACGCAGCTTGCCAAAGTCGGAATTGATGTGGCCACTGCGGGGCAGGATCAGATGACCTGGTGGACCGAAGGTGTTGCGGGTAACTATGATATGACCACATGGAACACAGAAGGTTCCTATACGGAGCCGCATAAGTTCCTTCAGGAGTCTTTGGGTGCCGACCCTCATGCAGTGTCTTTGCAGGCGCTTGAAGATTTCAAAAAGTATTCAGATGCTGTTATTGGGTTCTCGACCTCTGCTGATCTTGAAGTGGTTCAGCGTGCCGTTGCCACTGCGCTGAGTATTTCCAATGACAATGTGATTGATCTCCCAATTTCCTACGCGAAGGACTTGGTTGTATTTAATTCCTCAAAGGTTGCCGGATACACATTCTCCAATGTTCCGCAGTTCTTCGACATTGACAATGTGCAGCCTGTCAATTAAGATGCAGTTTAATGTCTAAATAGAGGGCTAAAGAACCTATCAGAGTGGCGAAAAACAGCTGAACAGTTATAATAGAGATTGGTTAGAAGTGATTAACCAATCTCTATTTTTATGAAAAGGAGCGAAGTAAATGGACAAGGAAAATAATCATCCAATGTCTAGGTTGATGGAACTTGCGGTTCCATATAAGCGTAAATATGTTCTTTCAGTAGTTTTGGCAGTTTTGGGCGTTGCCGCCGGATTGCTGCCGTTTTTTGTGGTTTCCAAAATTGTGGTGCTTTTGATGAGCGGAGAAATCTCTGTTGCCGCTTATATGGAGTGGTGTTTGATTGCGGGGCTCGGTTTTTTGGCAAAGGTCTGCTTTTCCAATCTCTCCACCCTGGTATCCCACACAGCGACCTTTGCAACACTGGCAGAGATTCGACTGAAGCTTGTGGACAAGCTGACCAGAGTCCCGATGGGCTACATGATTAACACGCCTTCTGGAGAACTGAAAAATGTTTTGGTAGATCGTGTGGAAGGAATGGAGGCAACCCTTGCACATCTTGTTCCAGAGTTGACCGCCAATCTTTGTATCCCGATCTGTATTTTCGTTTATTTACTGTGTCTGGACTGGAGAATGGCCTTGGCTGCTTTGATTACACTGCCGATTGGGCTGCTTTGCTACAAAGGAATGGCAAATGGATACGAAGAAAAATTTCAGGGCCTTATGATGCGAGTCCGTAAAATGACCAATACGGTTGTTGAGTATATCAGCGGTATCGAGGTCATTAAAGCGTTTCATCAATCCGCCAACTCTTACCAGAAGTATTCGGATGCCGTTGAAGACAATGCTTCCTATGCGGTAAATTGGATGAAAAGCGTCCAGCTCTATAAATCTATGCTGGTGACGATCTGGCCCAGCGTACTGGTGTGTGTTCTTCCTATTGGCTGTGTTCTGTATCAAAACGGAAGCCTGAGTGCTCCAGCATTTATAACCTGTATCGTACTGTCTTTGGGCATTATTACACCAATCTTAAATGCTATAAATTTTACTGACAACATTTCGCAAATGAAATCAGTAGTTGGAGAGCTTTGTTCTGTGTTGGACGAACAAGAACTGGATCGGCCGGAAAAGCCGGTAGTAATCCGTTCTTCTGATATTTCAATGGAAAATGTCTGCTTTGAATACGAAGATGGAAAACCGCTGCTCAAAGATGTCAGTCTGAAAATTCCGGGAAAGGCCATTACTGCATTTGTCGGGCCCAGTGGCGGCGGAAAATCTACAATAACAAAACTAATTGCAGGTTTTTGGGATGTGACAAGCGGAGTTGTTATGCTCGACGGCAAAGATATTCGGCAAATTCCTTTGACACAGCTCATGGATCAGGTTGCCTATATCTCGCAGGATAATTATCTCTTTGATGAAACGGTGCTGGAGAATATCCGCATGGGTAATCCTTCTGCTACGGACGAGGAAGTTTATCAGGCTGCCAGAGACTGCGGCTGCTACGATTTTATTTTAAAACTTGAAAACGGCTTTCAGACGGTTGTAGGAGGCGCTGGAGGTCACCTGTCGGGAGGTGAGCGTCAGCGGATTGCCATCGCCCGTGCAGTGCTGAAAGATGCGCCTATTGTTATTTTAGATGAGGCCACCGCCTATATTGATGCCGAGAATGAAGCGCTGATTCAGGAGGCGATGGCAAAGGCCATTGCCGGAAAGACGGTTCTGATGATTGCCCATCGTCTTTCGACTATTTCTGACGCTGATAAGATTATTGTTGTTAAAGCCGGACGTATTGAGGCAGAGGGAACTCATGAGGAATTGCTGACTTCCTGTGCACTCTATCAAAAAATGTGGAAAGCGCATATGGATACCAAAGATGCAGCATAGGAGAAAGCGATGATAAGTACATTAAAAAAAATTTACCGATTTGCAGGAAAGATGCAAGGAACGATGCGAACAGCAATTCTTTTCTCGGTGCTGCATTCCATTTTTGATATGATGACATTTGCAGCATTAGCACTGGTGTTTTCGGGACTGATTAGCGGATTTACCCCTTCTATCATCTGGATGGTATTTGGTATTACTCTGACAAGTATGCTGCTTAAAATCTGGTGCAGCTATATATCCGATTTTAGCAAGGTGAAAATTGGCTTCTTTATGTGTGCAGAGAAGCGTATTAATATTGGTGATCGCATCAAATATATGCCGATGGGGTATTTCAGCAATCATAATCTGGGAAACTTGACTTCTGTTGTTACTACGACGATGGGAGATATTGAAAATAATGCCTCAATGGTTATGACCAACATTTTGGGAGGTTATATCCATGCCGCAATAATTACGATTGTAATGCTCTGTATTGACTGGCGAATTGGGGTAACTATCCTTTGTGGTATTTTGCTGTTTATCGGTTGCATTAGCAAATTACAGAAAAAATCCGAGACGATTTCTCCCCAGAGGCAAAAGGCACAGGAGGCCCTTGTTTCCAACGTGCTGGAATATGTTCAGGGCATGTTGGTCGTGAAGTCTTTCAATTTGGGGCAAAATTCTAACAGCAGAATGAAACAGGCCATTATGGACAGTAAGGACAAGAATCTGAAGCTAGAGCGGGCGTTTGTTCCTTACAATGCTTTGCAGCAAATTGTTCTTTATGCGACCAGCGTTCTTGTTATTGCCGAAGCGTTGCTCTTTTACCTCGATGGGTCGATGGCACTTTCTATTTGTTTGTTAATGACGGTGGCCTCATTTCTTCTTTTTGGGCAACTTCAATCGGCAGGAAATACGTCCTCCCTGTTGCGCTTGCTGGATGTGTCGATTGATAAGGTGCAGGAGATTGACCGTACGCCTGTCATGGACGAGCATGGAAGAGATTGCCATCCCGACAATTACAACATTGTTTTTGATGATGTTTCTTTTTCCTATGGGGATCACAATATTTTAGACCATGTCAGCCTTTCTATACCGGAAAGAACGACAACGGCCATTATTGGCCCGTCCGGTGCAGGAAAAAGCACATTATGCAATCTCATTGCCCGATTTTGGGATGTTGAAAGCGGTACAATTACAATTGGCGGGATCGATATAAGGGACTATACCTTGGACAGCTTGCTCACCAATATCAGCGAAGTATTTCAGAAGGTGTATTTATTCGCAGATACCATAGAGAACAATATTAAGTTTGGAAATCCGTCCGTCTCACACGACGAAATTGTGGAGGCTGCCAAAAAGGCCTGCTGCCATGACTTTATTATGAGCCTGCCGGATGGCTACAATACGGTCACTGGAGAAGGCGGCGCTAAGTTGTCTGGCGGTGAAAAGCAACGAATTTCCATTGCCAGAGCAATCCTAAAGGACGCTCCTATCATTATTTTGGACGAAGCGACATCCAGCGTCGACCCGGAAAACGAAAATTTGCTGATGGGTGCAATATCAGAGCTGACAAAGAATAAGACGGTCATTATGATAGCTCATCGTCTGAAAACGGTCAGAAACGCCAATCAGATATTTGTGTTATCCGGCGGCCATATTGTCCAAAGCGGCACACATGAGGAACTGATTAAACAATCCGGAATCTATGCCGACTTTATTGGTGTGCGTAAAAAGGCGATTGGGTGGAAGCTGAAATAAGTGACATTTATTTGCGCTCTAACGCCTTGAATACTATGTTTGATCTGTTACCATCTTTTTTAAGGATGGTCAGGATATGACTTTGCATGGCAATAGGTAAATTAAAGTCTCTTAGTTCATTTGTCGCATGGCTACAAAAGGGCACTTGCCGAAAGCAAAATAGGGGGTGATTTTTTGCTGATTGGAAAATCGTTAGAGGATTATTTAAAAACCATTCTGATACTAAAAGAAGAAATTGGCGATGTACGATCTGTGGATGTTGCCAGATACATGAATTTTTCAAAGGCAAGTGTTAGCCATGCGGTAAAGCTCCTTCGGGAAAAGGGACTGTTAATCGTGGATCAGGAATGGAACTTATGCTTAACTAAAGATGGACTTTATCATGCAGAGCGTATATTAGAGCGACACACCTGTTTAACCGAAATCTTCACATCTCTAGGCGTAGATGGGAAGATAGCAAAGCAGGATGCCTGCCAGATTGAGCATATCGTAAGTAATCAAACTTTTGAAAAGGTAAAAAAGGCCTATTTGGATCGAAAAGATTAAAACTTTTACACAAGATCATAGTCCTATATTAAAAAGTCAGTATTTTGCCAATGGCAATCTACTGGCTTTTTTATTAGGGCATTGTGTCTGCGCCCTGCCCAAGCAACTTTATTATTTATTGTTTGAAGATGTATGGAGCGAGAACCTGCCCTATATCCTGCCCTCCGGCACGCTTTCGGATGTAAGCTGTTTTATCCGCTCAAAGAAGGTCAACGCATACTTTGAATAGGACAATCAGCAAAGCTCATATATTCCTATAGGTGCGTCATTTGTATAGATGGGAGGGTAGACCAATGGAAAACTCAGATTTCTCCCAAATGGATTTTTCGGCATTAAAACAGGTGGACGTGCGAACGGTCAACCCGGATACGCTGGTTGACATTAACGATATAAGCGTCAATACAAAGCTGCCCAAAGAAGAACGGATACTGGATTTTATCAGGCAAATAGGAAATCCATATTGCTACCGGTGCGGCAAGGTGGTTGTCAAAATCAGCTTTTGCGATACCGACGCCACGCTGGAGGACAGAATGGAAAGTTTATTGAGGATGATGTGAGATGGTTGGTTTTTTTGGCGGAACCTGACCATGTGGGTTCGGAAAAGCTGCTGTTTTGTCTGGATACGCCCTGAGAGGGGTGCTATAATAATAGCGGACTAATATTAACGGACGCCCATTGATTCAGTCAGGTTTTGCTTCTTGGCTTTTTCAATCGGGAGGTTTCGTTATGCCATTAAGCAAGGAAATAAGCATATATAATGCTGCCGCATATTTACGCTTGTCCAAAGAGGACGGCGATAAAACGGAAAGCGACAGCATTTCTAACCAAAGAGATTTAATAGCCAATTTTGTAAAGTCAACGCCGGAAATCCGCCTCTGTTCGGAACGAATAGATGACGGAATCAGTGGTGTTGACTTTAATCGTCCCGCCTTCAATTTAATGATGGAGGACGTAAAAGCCGGACGTATCAACTGCATCATTGTCAAAGACCTGTCCCGATTTGGCAGGAACTACATAGAGGCAGGCCGGTATATTGAGCGAATTTTTCCGTTTTTAGGCGTGCGCTTCATTGCCATTAACGACGGCTACGACAGCGCAAAGGAAAGAACACAGTCAGACGAAATCATTATTCCTTTCAAAAACCTCGTCAATGATGCGTATTGCAGGGACATTTCCGTTAAAATCAGGAGCCAGCTTGATATAAAGCGCAAAAAAGGCGAATTCATCGGCTCCTTTGCCGTATACGGCTATTTGAAGTCGGAAGAAAATAAAAATAAACTGGTCATTGACCCCTATGCCGCTAAGATTGTACGAGACATTTTTGCATGGAAGCTGGAGGGGCTAAGTCAGCAAGGGATAGCTGACAGGCTCAATGAAATCAGTGAACCGTCCCCCATGGAATACAAACGGGTTTTGGGGCTTAATTTCGCTACCAGTTTTCAGGTAAAACAAAAGGCAAAATGGACTGCCGTGGCAATCGGGCGCATCCTGAAAAACCCTATCTATGCAGGGCACCTTGTGCAGGGCAAGGAAAGTACCCCCAACTATAAAATCAAACAGCGGGTGCTAAAACCGGAAGATAAATGGATTCGGGTGGAGAACACCCATGAGCCTATTATTACCCAGGCAGTATTTGATATGGTGAACCGTGTGCTTGCACAAGATACCCGCATCGCACCGAATGAAGAAACGGTCTACCCATTCTCCGGTCTGATTTTCTGCGCGGACTGCCAGAGCGGCATGGTACGAAAGATCGTACCCGCAGGCGGTAAGCGTTACGCCTATTATTATTGCGCCAAGAATAAGGCCGGGGACGGCTGTTCCACCCACTGCATCAGTGAGCAGATACTGGAAAAGGCAGTTCTGCAAGCACTCCAAAATCATATCGCTTCGATTCTGGATATAGAGCGGATTCTCTCCTTTATCGATACACTTCCGATGCAGCAGGAGGAAATTCGAAAAATTGATACCCAACTGCTGATGAAGCAGGAAGAAATCGAAAAGTACAAAAACCTCAAGGTGTCTATTTATGAGGACTTGAAAAGCGGCGTGATTGATGCGGTGGATTACAGAGAATTTAAGGGCATCTATGGCAAACGATACGCGGAAGCACAGCAGGCCGCCGAACGGCTGAAACAGGATAGAAATACGATACTTGCGGGAAAAGGGGCAAGCAGCATTTGGGTGGAAGCCTTCAAAAAGACCCGGAATATCACCGAGCTGTCCCGAAAGCTCATGGTTTCCCTGATCGAGTGGATTCATGTCTATCCCGGTAACCGGGTGGAAATACGGTTTCGGTATCAATATAAATATGAGCGGGCGCTGCTCTATGCTGAAAACGTCAAAAAACTGATAGCGGAACCCTCTCTAATTTCAAGACAGGGGGTGGTGTAGGATGGCGAGAATCAGCAGAAAAACGAAAGAAGCTCCCGCCCAGACCGTTTTAGAGCCGTCATGGAACACCTGTATTTACGGGCGGCTGTCTTTTGAAGATGAGCGGAAAAAGGAAAGCGATTCTATCGGCAATCAGATTGCCATGCTGGAACGCTATATCGGGGAAAGACCAACCTTAAAGCTCACAGCTGTTTTTAAGGACATCAATCAGACGGGGACGAACTTTGAGCGCCCCGGTTTTCATGAAATGATGGAAACTGTAAAGAATGGGAAAATCAACTGCATTGTCGTGAAAGACCTGTCCCGTTTCGGTCGAAACTACATTGAAACCGGAACCTACCTCGAAAAAATACTGCCGTTTTTTAATGTGCGCTTTATCTCCGTGAACGACGACTATGACAGCCTGAGCCCTAATAATCAGGATGAAGGCTATGTTGTTCCACTGAAAAACCTGATTCATGATGTGTACGCCAGAGATATATCCCAAAAAACAAAATCGGGGCTTGCGGTTAAGAGACACAGAGGGGAATTTACCGGGTGCGTTGCGGCCTACGGCTACCTGAAAGCGGATGGCGGCAAGCTGGTGATTGATGAGGAAACCGCACCCGCTGTCCGAAATATTTTTAAGTGGGCGAGGGACGGCATGGGAGATATGCGCATCGCGCAGAGGCTGAATGAATTGGGTATTCCATCCCCAAGCCGGTACCGCTACACAAAAGGAATCTTAAAAAGTGAGCGTTATGCCAACATGCGGTATTGGTATAAAAGCGCCATCCGCAGGATTTTAGTCAACCCGGTTTACCTTGGACACATGGTTCAGGGCAAAACCAAATCCGACCTGTGGGTTAATGGCGGCGTGAATATGCCACAGGAGCAGTGGGTAAAAATCAAGCACACGCACGACCCGTTGGTTGATGAAGAAACCTTTCTGGCTGTGCGACAAATGAAACGGGAACGGCAATATCTTGTGGAGAATAGGTGGACGCCGCAAGAATCAGGCATTCTGCAAGGGCTGGTTTTCTGCGGTGATTGCAAGCGGAGTATGAAACGCCGTAAAATGCCCAAGGCAAACGGTACGGCATTCTATTACTTCACCTGTGCTACTTATGAGGATGTGTCTAAAAAAGATTGCATCAAAAAGCGGGTGAATGAACAGGAGCTGTTAGACGTTCTCTATACCGCTATCCGCAAGCAAATCGACCTTGCCGTTGACACACAACGGCTGGTATCGAAACTGAATACAAGGAAAAGCTTCAGCCAGCGTCAAAATGCCCTTGCCGCCGAGATAACGGAGACGAAAAAAAAGCTATCCAGATTGTCCATGCTTAGAAGCTGCCTTTATGAGGACTATCGGGCAAAGCTCCTTGACGAAGCAGAATATCTCTTTACAAAATCCAAATATGAGAAAGATGAAGACGGTTTGTGCAGCCGCCTTGATGAGCTGTCCCAACAAAAGGTTAGGCTGGATACTATGCGGATACCCCAAAATCCGTGGCTCACGGCTTTGGAAAAATGGCGGCAGAACAAGACGATAACAAGAGAAATGGCTGCCGAATTGATCGAACGGATAGAAATATTTAACGATAAAACCGTATCCATCTGCTTTCGGTTCAGGGATGAATTTGAAAGCTTGTTCCGCTATGTCGAGGCGAACGGAGAGGCGGGGATCGTATGAGCAAAAATCTCCTGGCTCGTTATATCCGTTTGTCCCAAGAGGACGAAAATGAAGGCGAGAGCAACAGCATGACAAACCAGCGGGAGCTTCTTATAGACTTCGTGGAAAACGCCCCTGAACTCTCACAATATGAAATGATTGAGTTTTGTGACGATGGTTACAGCGGTACAAATTTTGACCGTCCGGGCGTGAAAGCCTTGCTGGAAGAAGTGCGTGCGGGAAACATACGCTGTATCCTTGTGAAAGACCTTTCTCGTTTCGGAAGAAATTATATTGATATTGGGGATTATCTGGAGCAGATATTTCCCTTCTTAGGGGTTCGTTTTATCTCGGTAAACGACCGCTTTGACAGCAATGATTTTGACGGCACGACCGGCGGGCTTGATGTTGGTTTTCGCAATCTGATTTATGCCCTATACAGCAAAGACCTGTCTCAAAAGGTACGGAGCGCCATGAAAACCCGCATGGAAAAGGGCGAATTTATCAGCAGCCATGCCCCTTACGGTTATGCTAAATCATTGGAAAACCGCAAAAAACTGGTCATTGACGGAACAGCCGCCACCATTGTCAGACGTATCTTTACGATGGCGGACGAGGGCAAAAACGCAGTCCAGATTGCCGCCGTCTTAAATTCAGAGAACATCCCGACGCCGTATGCCTATAAGCGTCTTATGGGCTGTGACCGCAAATTTAATGTAGTCGGAAATACAAACTATTGGCTTAATACAACCATTTTGACCATCATTCGTGACGAACGCTACACAGGGAAAATGGTAAACGGGAAAAACCGCAGCCCTGTTGTCGGGTGCAAGCACGGTAACCGCATTCCTAAAAGTGAGTGGATTATCGTGCCGAATACACATGAAGCCATTATTTCCGAAGAGCTGTTTGCTTCGGTGCAGGATCGTTTTTCTGCACCCCAAAAGATCAAAAAATATACCGAGGTCAGGCCCTTGCTGGGCAAAGTCAAATGCGGGGTTTGTCGGCACGCTATGAGGAGAAGCAACAGCACTCCGGCGAGGGCATATTATTATTGTGAAAGCTCCCATTATGTTGCCGATAGCAACTGTCCAAAGGACAGGATTTTCGAAAGCAGCCTGACACAAGCCGTTTTAGCCGTGATACAGACACAGATAGCGGTCATGCTTGATATAGAACTGTTTTTGGATAAAATCAAGGCGCAAAACCATAACGACATAACTGATCTGGCGGAGCAGATGAAACAGCTCCAAGCCGTCCTTGCCAAGCTGAGAGCATCCAAGGTTAAGGCGTATGAACGATACAAGGCTGGAACTTTGGACAGAGACAGCTACATAAGCCAAAAGGATGATATTAGCAACCAGCTTGCGGAAACAGATGTCCGAATCGGGGAACTTGAAGCCGCATTGCAAAGAAACTATCAGGAAAACGAGCGGCCGTGTTCCATCATAGAGAGCTTCAAGCGGTATGAGGGATTTACAGCGCTTTCAAAAGAGATGGTTGATGAGCTGATTGACAGCATCTATATCTATGGAAGTCAAAAAATTGAAATGGTTTGGAACCATATGGATGCGTATTTGAGGCTTGTTAAGTGTGTTGGAAAACAAGCTGTGAAAAATTCAGATTAGACTTGATTGCCAACGCAATCGCCAATGGTAATAAATTCAGGGTCGCGCAGTAGCCACCCCGAATTCACGTTGAGGTATTCATAAGAAGATTGCCCGCGAATACTTTTTAGTCCTGTCTTGACACCGGCAGGCCCGACCGGCCCAACTGGTGACACCGGCCCGACCGGCCCGATTGGCGACACCGGCCCAACTGGTGACACCGGCCCTACTGGCCCGATTGGTGACACCGGCCCAACTGGCGACACCGGCCCAACCGGCCCGATTGGTGACACTGGCCCAACTGGTGACACCGGTCCAACTGGTGACACCGGCCCAACTGGCGACACCGGCCCGGCAGGTATAGGCGCGATTATCCCGTTTGCATCTGGCGAAATAGCAACCATCACGACTGTGCTTGGCGGCCTTGCGGGAACAAGCGCGTTGGTCGGCTTTGGCAACAGTAGTATTGGCACCGCTGTTGCAGGCGTCATTGATGTCACAGGAAACAGCAGCATGGCATTTTCCATGCCGATTGACGGTACCATCACCTCGATAGCGGCCTACTTCAGTGCTGCTGCTGCCGTGGCACTTGTTGGCTCGACGGTTACGCTCACTGCACAGTTATATAGCTCGCCAACACCAAATGATTCGTTTTCGCCGGTTGCAGGAACCGCAGTGGCGCTTGCTCCGGCACTTACCGGGTTAATTGCTATTGGTGCGACATCAAGCGGCACTCTCGACGGGTTGTCGATTCCTGTAACCGCCGGAACGCGACTGATGTTTGTCATGTCCGCCAGCGTTACAGCCGGAATTGATATCGCTGCGGTATTGACCGGACTTATCAGCGGCGGCGTTGGCATATCCTGACGCTAACCATTAAACACATTCGCCACTAAAGTATGACAGACCCGGGACATCTGCGTGATGCGGGTGTCCCGGCTGTTCTGCCCGCCTTATCAATATAGGCTGTACAGGAGGAAACAGATGTCTACTATAAGCCTGTGTATGATTGTCAAGAACGAGGAAGCTCATTTGGGAAAATGCCTTTTATCAGTGAAAAACAGTGTGGACGAAATTATAGTGGTCGATACGGGCTCAACCGATGCCACAAAAGAGATTGCCCGCCGTTACACAGATAAGGTTTTAGATTTTATCTGGGTAGACGATTTTTCAAAAGCGCGTAATTTTTCCTTTGAGCAGGCCTCAATGGATTATATTCTTTGGCTGGATGCCGACGACGTGCTGCTTGAGGCGGATCAGATCAAGCTCCGGCAGCTAAAAGAAACGATGAATCCGTCGGTTGACAGCGTCATGATGCCATATCATACGGCGTTCGACAGCAACGGGCGCCCTACATTCAGCTTTTACCGCGAGCGCCTCGTTAAGCGCGAAAGGCAGTTCCGCTGGAAGGAAGCCGTGCATGAGTATCTGGAGGTGTCCGGCAATATTCTACAGTCTGATGTTGCCATTACACACACGAAAACCGGCGGCGTTTCCACCGGCCGTAATATTGCCATCTATGAGCGTCTGCTCAGCAATGGCGTGCAGCTTTCGCCACGGGGTATGTACTACTATGCGCGCGAACTAAAGGATGCCGGAAGATTTAAAGACGCCATACAGTCTTTTAAGTCGTTTGTGGATACCGGTAAGGGCTGGATTGAAGACAATATCACCGCCTGCATGGATCTTGCGGCATGCTTTGCGCATGAAAACCTGCGCGACGAGCAGCTAAAGGCGCTGACCCGCAGCTTTATTTATGACACGCCCCGTGCCGAGGTGTGTTGTGCGCTGGGTTATGCGTGGAAATCAGAAGCGGATTATAAACGAGCAGCGTTTTGGTTTTATCTGGCTACAACCCTGAAAAAGCCCGTTAACAGTTGGGGCTTCGTGCGCGAAGATTGCTGGACGTATATCCCCTGCATAGAACTGGCCGCCTGCTACGACAAATTGGGCCTGACGCAGCTCGCGGAGCATTATAATAATGAGGCCGGAAAATTTAAGCCGGATGACCCCGCGGTGCAGTATAACCAGCGCTATTTTGAAGAGCTAAAAGCAAAGCTGCCTAAAACCTGATGATGGGCCGCTGAGAATTAGCGGACTTTTAAAACCGATAGAGGTGCAATTTTGGCGTTTTGGCAAAAGCCTCGCGCGGACTTTTTGCCATATAAAAATAGATGAGATCGTGATTTTTGGCGCGCATATGCTGTGAATAAAATAGCCCCCGCCCGTGGCGCAATCATGCGCCGCGAGCGGGGGTAGGTTTTGTTGGGCGAAAAAGTGATGTGTTTTTCGGAGGTTTTGTATATGGCGAAATTTGGGGGATTATGGTATTGTTATAATAATAAAATCAAGTCTGATAGAAGGGGAAATTAAGTATGGAAAAGAAAACAACAAAAGAACAGTTGATTATTCCAGTCTATCTTAATGAAAAAACTGTATTAGATATG
>DATMYT010000090.1:0-3474 GCA_035560855.1 Negativicutes bacterium
GGGCGTATTCCACACGGAGTGGGGAAAGAAATAATCAGACCCTTACGAAATCCAAGAAGCGTTACAAGTAATGCCGTATCCTGTGAAAAGGATACGGCATTTTTGCGGGCACTACAAGCCCGGGGCGGTATATTGAATTACTCGACCTGCTCCCGCGCCGGGCGGGTGACCAGTGTAACATAAAAGTAACGCGCACAAATCAGAACGACGATAGCGGAAACGACAAAAACCCAACGAAAACCGAGCCATTCGGCAACCAGGCCAAGAATCGCTGCTCCAAGTGCATTGCCGACATCGCCTGCTGCTGTCAGAATCGAAAGCCCAGTTCCCTTGATGGCTGGCGAAATCCGTTGAATGACATATACGGTGAGTGCAGGGAAAATGACGCCAAACCCAAGTCCAATAAGAATTCCGGAGATTGCAAAAGTAAATGGGGCAGGATATATGGCTATAATCAAGGCGCTGCCGACATTCATCAGGCTAGCGACGGTAGCGACAGTTTCCGCGCGGAAGGTCTCTGTCAAGCGTTGTACTCCCAACCGGGTGGCAATAACGGCAATGGCGAAACACACGTAAAAAACCGAATACCCTTGTACGGACTCAGATAATGCGTACAAAGGAACAAAGGTGAATAAGGTGCTGAAAACAAAGCTGGATGCAAACAGACACACGGTCGGCGCCCATACGGATTTTAAATGCAGTACTGAAGAAAAAGGCAGCGCGTCTGCGTCCCGAATCGGCGCAATGGGACGTGCCCGGAAAAGTGTAAACGAAATTGCGATGCCTAGAGTCAATAAACTGAGTAGGACCAAAGGAATAAAGCCGATTTCGTGAAAGAAAAATGGGGCCAGACTGGTGGCGCTGCCCAGTCCGATCATCGTAAATACGGTAAACATCGAAATTGCACTGGCCATATTTTGCGGAGACTCGACACTGCTGGCGAATGTTACGGCTGCAGTAGAATAAAAGGATTGGGCAGCACCTTGTATGAATCGAACCAGCAACAACGACCAAAATCCTGTAAGCCAAAGAAACGCGGCAAAGCAAATGCCGAGCAGCATCTGTCCAAAAAAAATGACTGGACGGCTACCCTGCTGATCGATGGCGCGCCCTGCCCAAGGGCGCATGACCAGAGCGCCAATAGCCATAATGCCCATCACCATGCCGATACGGGACGCGGATAAGCCCTGCAGCGAAAGATATAGAGGCAATACCGGCGCTATCAGGTTAGCTCCAAAAACGTTGAAAGCCTGAATACAGGCAATGCTTTGGAATTGCTTGTTTTTGAATAGGGTAACGATCATTCCCATCATCTGCGGAACCCAACCAGCTGTCTTGCTGTGACAGCTCCAATGATAACGAGCCCTCCGACCAGGGCGGACCAAGCCGGAATTTCACCCATCAGCAGGAACACCCAAAAAGGATTTAGGACAGGCTCCAGTAATGTAATCAGTATGGCCTCCATGGCAGTAACATGCGAAATAGCCCACGTATAAAGAACATAAGCCATACCAAGCTGAAATATGCCGAGAAAGAGAAGGCCAATCCAGCCAGTGGCGCTCGGAGCGCCATCAAACATAAAGGGAAGGCCTGCAAGCGCAGTGAGCACGTTGCCCAGAAAAACAGAGGCCGCAGGTGAAGCATCCCTTTGTTTGCGCAGTAAAACGATGAATAACGCAAAAGTCAGACCTGTGAATAAGGCGCATAAATTTCCGATCAGATTCCCGGGGCTCATTTTTTCAAAGAAAAAAAGAACCATGCCTGCCAGTACGGCGATGATCGTAAGCCAATCACGGCGGGTTGGGTATTCTTTCAGCAGCCAGGCCGACAGCAAAGCAACATGGACCGGAGCGGTATATTGCAATAAGATAGCGTTGGCTGCGGTGGTCATTTTGTTGGCGATAACAAACAAAGTCACTGTGAGGGCGTACGCAACCGCTCCACTCAGTTGGAGAGGCGACCAAGTGATTTTCAGGTTATGACGGAACGCCGCAGCAATGACGAGTGACGAGATGGCGCTACGCATCCCGGCGATTGCCATCGGATTCCAATCAACCCATTTGATGAAAAAACCGCCGGTGCTCCATAGAACAGCAGCCAGCAGCAGGAAAAGAATGGCCCGGCTGTGTTCCCGCCGGGCGATACTACCATCGGATAAATGGACACTCATATATTTATTACTTCTCCCAAAGATTACCTTGTTCGTTAAATTTCAGTTCAAATGGATCAGACAGAATAGTCACATTGGGCATAGCTCTGGCTTCCTCCAGCAACGATTCCGAAATCATAAGTTCGCCTAACTGCAAAGTGTTCTTGATACGGACCAGTCGAACCTTGCTGATGTCCAAAGCGTTGGAAGTTTTGACAGCAGCCCGGATCGCGTCCAGGTCACAGTCAAGAGTCAGGGGAATCGCAGTAGGACCAACCACGGTGGAGGTAATTCCATTGGCGTACATAGCTTTGAAATCTGTCTTGGCAACCAAACGCCGGGTCGTAAAGTTGGCAGTTCCGACACCATTTGCATTGCCGTTTGTTTTTTCAGTCAGGTCGAGGACCACCATTTTGGAAACTTCAGGTCCTCCCGTTGGGTATGGTGTGGGGTAGCGTCCAGTGATGTTGGGGTCCATTCCATCGCCGGAAATGTCCTTGCCAATTTCATCAATTATGAGAACATCAATTGGCGAAAAACCAATTCGTGGCATGGCGCCCTTGGCTTCCACAAGAAGATTTTTGTCAATTTCGATCAGTGCGTCAGCACTCGCGACCACAATTTTCGCGATGTGATCATAGGCATTTTCAACGGTGCCGATCCCAAACAGAATAGGAACTTTGGCGATTGCCTCGCGGGCCATTGCAGGCACGTGCTCGGCCATATGTTTGAATCCATACGCATGGCAAGTTTCTGCCCCTTTCTGTTTGCCGAGACCAATTGCGATCATTTTGGCAAGTCCGCTTTCGTTTGGGCCACGGAATGCTGTGTGGGGTTTGACTCGATTGATTACAATGATACCGTCGGCGTGATAAGCATTTTTGTCGACATAAACCGGCAATCCATTCGGCAGACGAGAAATTTCCACCACTTCCATGGACGAGATAATCGGACATCCGACAGTTTGTTCGGTGATGCCCAGGTGAGCCAAAACCTCGGCCTGACCTTCTGCTGTAGCGCCTCCATGGCTGCCCATAGCTGGGATTACAAAGGGGTCAGCTCCTCGTTTTTTGAGTTCTTCAACGGTAGTACGTATGAGCGCTGGAATCTGATCCACGCCGCGACTACCTGCAGCGATGGCGATGCGCATTCCGGGCTTGATGCGGTCAAGCTGCTTGGAATTGGCAAGGGCGGCCCTTAATGTAGTAGGCACGTCCGTTACTTCGTCAGTTTTAAATTTTTGGCCAATTTTTATCATCCGAGGTAAAGGCACGTCTTTCAACAATTCTTTAATAATATCCACGAGAAGTCTCCTTCTTTGCTAC
>DATMYT010000091.1:0-2695 GCA_035560855.1 Negativicutes bacterium
TTATGAAGAATTGCGGGAAAAAGCGGAGAAGATCAGACGGATTTTGGCAGGCGTATCCCGTGTAAAAAAAGTTAATCTGCTTGGGGTGCAAACAGAAAAAATCTATATCGAAATTGAAAACAGTAAGCTGGCTCAACTAGGTATTGATCCGAGATTGATCGATGCTGCCATTCAAAGTCAAAACGCTATGAGTTCGGCTGGCATGATCGAAACACGCACAGATAATATATATTTGCGTGTTACAGGAATGTTTGAGAGCATTGAGGATATGCGGAATTTGCCCATTCAAGCAAATGGACGCACTATTCGTCTTGACGATATTGCCAAGATTTCACGCACTTATGTAGAACCAAGCGATCCCAAGTTTTTTTATAATGGTGAGCCTGCAATTGGCATTTCGCTTGCAATGGAATCGGGTGGAAATATTTTAAAGCTGGGTGAAACGTTAGCCGCCACGATGAAGCAGGTTCAAAAATCATTGCCCGCTGGGATGGAAATTCATCAGACAGTAAACCAACCTAAAGTTGTAGAAACTTCAATTAACGAGTTTTTAAAATCATTGGTGGAAGCCATTATCATCGTACTCATTGTTAGTTTCATTAGTTTGGGAGTGCACTCAGGCATTATTGTTGCACTATGCATTCCTTTAATCATTTCCATTGTGTTTACCTTTATGAACCTCATGGGCATAGAGTTGCAAAGGATTTCTTTAGGTGCGCTAATTATCGCCTTGGGACTATTGGTTGACGATGCGATTATTACAATTGAGACAATGGTAGTCAAGATGGAGCAAGGCTATAGTCGCTTCGATGCAGCTTGTTTTTCCTACACATCAACTGCATATCCGCGGTTAACTGGCGAGTTGGTGACCGTTGCCAGTTTCATACCGGTCGGATTTGCTGCAGGTAGCTCGTCGGAATTTTGTGTTTCCCTTTTTTATGTTATCGCAATCGCGTTGCTTGTATCTTGGATTGTAGCGGGTACGGTCACGCCGTTATTAGGTTATCTGTTTATTAAAACCAAGCCGACATCCAAAGTGGAAGATGTGCACGATTCGAAATTCTATGTAAAGTTTAGGCAAATATTAAATTGGTGTTTGATGAATCGTAAAGTGGTTTTGCTGACAACGGTGCTTTGCTTTTTTGCTTCGGTTGCATTGATGGGATTGGTCAAACTCGAATTTTTTCCTGCTTCTACGCGGCCAGAACTTATTGTGCAATTAAAACTGCAAGAAGGTGCCACCCTTAGAAATAGTGATGAAATCGCTCGTCAGTTTGCTCAACGACTAGATGGAAACCCATTAGTTTCTTATTATACGTATCATGTAGGGGAAGGGGCTCCGCGCTTTGTTTTGAGTTTTGAACCAACCTTCAATAAAGCCAATTTTTCTGAATTTGTTATTGTCGCGAAAGACTATACTGTGCGTAACTTGCTGGAGACAAATGTCACTAAACTGTTGAAAAGTGATTTTCCAGACGTTCAGGTGCATACAAAGGTGATTGGAAATGGGCCTTCAGCCGATTATCCAGTTATGTTGCGCGTAAACGGGTATGATCAGGACAAAGTGCGGGAGATCGCACAAGAAGTGAAAACGATTATGGCTCGTAATCCAAACGTAAGAAACGTAAACCTTAATTGGAATGAAAAAAGCAAGATTATGCATTTGGAAATTGATCAGAATAAAGCTAGAATGCTGGGGGTTACCTCACAGGCTTTGTCGAACACGCTTCAAACACAATTATCGGGTGCGCCAATTTCTGAGTTTCGGGAAAATGATAAAACTGTCAGCATGGTGTTTCGTTTTGCTGCCAACGACCGACAAGACCCTTCGCGTATGAAGGATTTGAATATTCATATTGGAAATGGAAAGTACGTGCCACTAGATCAGATTGCTAAAATTACTTTTGAAATGGAAGAAGGCTTAGTTTACCGCCAGAACCTAAAACCGATGATTAATGTTCAGGCAGAAATTGTTGCCGGCGCAACTGGAGATAGCGTTGCAGAACAGGTCTATAACCAACTCGATGATTTACGTGCAACGCTGCCAATTGGGTACAGCATAGAGTATGACGGGATGAAAGAGGATAGCATTGCTGCTGCCGGGTATATTGCTGAAATGCTACCGCCAATGCTGGTTGCGATTATGATTCTGTTGATGATGCAACTGCAGAATATCCCCAAGATGATATTAACCTTATTGACTGCACCACTGGGGCTGATTGGTGTTGCTATAGGTCTTTTCGTAACTGGTAGTCCTATGGGACAAGTTGTTCAATTGGGCATACTGGCGTTAGCTGGGATTATTATGCGTAACACTGTTATTTTGATGGATCAGATTGACCAGCAGCTGGTTGTAGGAGATACGCTTTGGAATGCCATTATCAATGCTACAGTTATCCGCTTTCGCCCTATTTTGCTTACCGCAGCAGCGGCAATTTTGGCGATGATTCCGCTAGTTTCCAATATGTTTTGGGGTCCTATGGCAGTGACCATTGCAGCGGGATTAGCTGGCGCAACAGTGCTGACGTTGCTGGTTTTACCGGTTATGTATGCAACGTTGTATAGAGTTCGCCCTCCCATGGATGATGAGGTGCGGGAGTAGATTGAAACGTAAGTGCCGGTTTAACGCAATACTGGTGGATTTGCGGCGGCTCAACAAGCAATCGGAGGAGTGCCGATTGAACAAATCGTGGGT
>DATMYT010000092.1:0-4294 GCA_035560855.1 Negativicutes bacterium
GAACTAATGAAATCTGCCCCCTTGAAACGACGCGATAGTATGCCCCGAAAATCTCAAGCATCGCCGCTCGATCAATTTTATATGATCTAGCCCGTTCACCATTAATAGGATAGACTACATCATAAGCGACTTGCATGTCTCCGCTCGCCAGCATCGTATCATAGCATGATGGAATCAAGTAAAAAGACAATCCTTCATAGTGGCGAATTGCGCAAGCAGCAAACGGGGGTTCACCAAATGTTCCGCCGCGCGTAAACCAGTTCTGGATCGCATCGAACTTCATAAGTTCTGGTTGATACTTCTTCAGATCTTCGGTCCACTGGTCGATTGAAGTTATGGTTGTACAGCCGTTAACCAGTGCAAGAAAATCACTCGTTGCGTCTTCCTTTGGTTTAAATACGCTTGCACCATTGACCTTATTCGACAGTTCAGTAATGCGACCATCTAGCATCGACAAGCATTGGCTGATCTCGGGTTGATGTCGTGCAATTCCTCTAGCAACGTCAAGCGTCTCTTCTATTTTTTGGTTCTGCGTCTCATGCGTTTTATCCTCTGCGATCGGTTCAACCTTCTTCGCTTTCGTGCGCACAATCAATACGACCAGCAACGCAGCTGTCATTAAAATGCTTGCACCAATAGCAATCAACTTCATTAAATCAAGCTTTCTTGCATCATCCAACTGATTCTTAAGCTGGTCAACAGCACTACTAACCGTCGAGATATTCTGAATTCCACTTTGTTGTTGACCCAAGGTATTAGTGATTTCTTCATACTGCGACTTAAAATCCACATTATTTTGAATTTGCTCCCAGTCGGTAATTTTCATCAGAACTGCCTCAATATTTGAGACGCGTCCCAATTCAATATAACCAACATCCATTACCGTATTCTTTTTATTGTCTAAACGCTCAATTGACACATGAATAAGAACGGTTTCTTTTCCGTTTATGAGTGCTTTATCAATGAGCTTGCCAGATGATTCATCGCAACGAATCGTGACTGCTTCGCTTTTCTCATTCGTGCTATTGCCCTGGTCCGGTTGAGTAGCAGAAATGATTCCCGAAAAGCCATTGCCCTCACTCTTTTCAAGATCAGGTGTTATCCAAAACTTAGGTGCGAAGGTTTCGTCGAAGAAAATAGTCACGCCATCTCTTAATTCAACAAATACAGTCTCTTGCGCAGCAGAATTGGTCTCCTGTCCAGGAGAGGGTGTCGGTTGTATGGTGCCGGATTCTGCATGAACTGTTGCACCCGACTCTTTGCAAGTAATTGAGTTTCCATTCGTATTACTGCGTTCACCCAGAGCGCTCGCTGCACCATGATAGGAGAAACATGATGCGATTACTATTAGTAATGTGATTACCCGTACAACAAGTTTCTTCATGTTCACCATCCTAATTCTTGAAGTAGTGATCACTCAAAGCATCTACGCCTATCATGAAAAACGACTTCTTATCCGGGTTAATGCCTGCGACGATATCCGCAACTTTGGTATTAATAGATAATCTCACACCGGGAGCATCCGCAACTTCGGGGTTAAACTCATCAGCTCTCAATGGAATTAGTAAAATGCTTCTCATTGCTTCACGGAACGCACTGATGAATTTTTTCAGCGTCTCATTACCGGGAATTACGCTCTTCGCATTATGGAAGAGTTCATGTGCGATATTCTGACTCACAGACCACTTCGCAAACTCAACCCCAGCTGCGTCATAAAGCGTCACAACTTCGCCCGATAAGATTTCGTCAATGTGTTTCCCCATCGGGATTGGTCGCTTCATCGCCCCATCAGCAACTTCATGCTTCGGGTCTGATGCAAATTGGATGTTTTGGAAATCTTGTCCTTCGTCCTCTGCTTCGATACCGGCGCCAACATTAAACAACCTGCTTAAAAAGCGCTTCGTATTATTATCATCGTTTGAAATCCACTGTAGCGTTCGAGATCCATTTCCCGCGAAACGCAGGTGTAACTGATCCACTTTCGTTCCAGTATCGCGCGTCATCATTCCTGCGTAGAACAGAATCGCCGCGGTGTAATACGCAACACGCTTCCGTAGGATTGAAACCGAGCGATTGGTCAACCCAACTTGTGAAACGGCTCTCTGGCGCAGTTCTTCGCCTGCATTGTGCCATTGATTTGTCGAGTCCATAAATTTTACAGAGAGCAAGAACTCGATGTTGCTTTGAATTTTCTCGCGGTTCAACTTGCTTGTTGCCCAAGATTCCATTTGGGGAACCGCTTCCTTCAGTGCTGCCATGATCGAATCTTTTGCTGCAAGCCCAATCAGCTCATGCAAACAGTTCTGATCTTGCACAAAGCTCTCAAGAAGAATTGATCTTGCTCCACAGAGCAGTGAACTCTCATATCCGTCCCAAGTAAGTTTCTTCTCATCGCCATCATTCTTAAAGATGAAAATATCAGATGTTCCACCACCGATATCAATGGAGCAAAACTGTGTCGCCTGATGATTCAAGCACATGCGTTGTGCGACGGCGCGACTTTCCGTTATTGTTTTACTCTTCCATTGGATTTTTCTTTCCTCAGCAGCGTGATTATCCACAAGTTCTATTTTTGCAACTTCTTGTGCACATTCTAGTTGCTGATTCATCTTTTTTACGTAGTCCGCCCATCCACTCATTGCGGAAGGATAAGAAATCATTGTATCAAGCGTCGAGCAACCATTCGCACGTGCTTCCAGCAAGATATAATACGCGATCATAAGCAGGAACGAGGTTGTATATATCTTTCCAGCAATCGGATCCCACTTGAGGTTGGAATGCGTTGTAAAACGCGGGGATAACTCCCTACGACTCAGCTCCACTGCAGCCTGTTGAAAATACGTCCAATTTCCAGTCAAAACCGGAGCTTTATCCTCATTCTCAATTGCCAGGATAGACTGTAGCGGAGAGAAGTTGGTAATAGAGTTAGTCGGCGGAATGAAAAATCTGAATATAGCCGTTGCGCCATCGATACTCCTTGGCGCAAAAAGCGGAAGCGACCAAAGATTACGACCATCGATGATTGCTGCATCCGAATCGCTGTCCCCCCCATACAGCATTGTGGAAGATGTACCAAAATCGATTGCTGCTTTATATACTTTTCC
This sequence comes from Negativicutes bacterium, assembly GCA_035560855.1. Taxonomy (GTDB): domain Bacteria; phylum Bacillota; class Negativicutes; order UBA1444; family UBA1444; genus UBA1444. The sequence continues at coordinate 3,105 of DATMYT010000092.1, forward strand.
GGGTATTTTGTTTGGTGCAACAACCGCTCGTGTCAGGAAATACCCAACGGCAGATTTTGCACCGGAGGGCTCATTTCTCCAGAGTTCCCAAGTGCTCGGCCACTTATTCATGGCGCTATACTTTAGCGTCCCAGCATCTTCTGTCTCAAAAATATTCTCGTTTTCTGCTTTCTCTTCTGGCTCAATATAATACGTTATACCATCACCAATTCGAGCTCCGATGGCATGCTGGCGAAATACGTAATATTTTTTCCAATCATTCATCTTGTAGCGCGGCCAGAGCGCGGTTACAGACATGGTCGCCTGGTTGATTTCATGAAGATTCGCTGCGTTATGATCAAATATCTTTTCAAACAATTGATTTCTATATGCGTAACTCGCTACAAATTGCGGTCTTCCCGCCTCGTAAGCGAGCCTCACTGAGTACTGTCCTGCAGAAGCCAACATCCAGTCTTTTGCCTGATTTGAGAGCGGCAAGGAAACAAGATAATTCGTATAACCTCCATTTGGTTCATGGAAGCTGCAAACGCAACGATCATCCATGCCTCCGATACTCGGATCATCAGCAGTAGGTTTATCACTACAGTTGCTGAACTTTACATAATACATCTGCAACGCATCAGGGAAAACATCTTCTCTCTTCGGCGGTGCCTGAAGACCACTCTCGTCGTCGACATACTGCTGAAAAAGTGCGGCGAGAACTTCAACTGCCGCATAGTCAGATCTCTCCGTGTTCTTCAACTGTGCGATGATATCACTCATATCGTTCTTAAGCTTATTTCGCTCAACCAACGTTAAGGCTCCGGCCACTTTTGCCGGATCCTCAACAAGGTATTTCACGATACGCCCTGCACTATTTCGCTTGGGTTTAATCCACTGGATGTCCGGGCACACGGAATACAAATTCTCCCAGCAATCGGCAGTCGGAACCAAATATGTTGTTGCCGAAGACATCGCATAGGGCAACTTTTTTCCTTGGGCGTTAACAATGTAATGAATATTGATCGAATCCGGATCAAAAATCGGGCTCGTGGATATCTTTCGCTTTGGACGTGCTTTCCAAGTTGAATCGATTATGCTTTTCGTTTTCAAGAGTTCCGGCGAGGTAACGGACATATTCGTTACCTCATCATTCGAAAACTTGCTGCTTTCCATCTTTAAATTAAATTTTTCTTTGCCTAAGAAATGGA
>DATMYT010000093.1:0-2255 GCA_035560855.1 Negativicutes bacterium
CAATAAAACAGTATGGATGCCTGATTGAAACGAAGGCCGGTGTTGGAGTATGGCTCAGTTATGATGACGGCGGAAAACAATATTTGAATCGAATTTTATTTGAAGCTGAGAGCTCGAATTCTGTGTTTGCAGAGATGAGAAAATATCGAATCGCAGACATTTTGCTCAACACAAACGACTATATTTCTATGGAATGCATTGCACAAAAATTTTATGTTACCCGCGGGACTATTACAAACGATTTAAATGAACTGGTTGATTTTTTTCAGAACTACGACATCAAGCTGGTTCGAAAAGTCAAGTTCGGCGTCAAACTCCTCGGAGAAGAAGAAAAACTGCGTATTGCCAAGGTCACCGTTGTCCAAACCATCATTGAAAATCATGATCGCTTGGATGAAGCACGGATTGCGCCTTTTTTCCCCGGGATAGATTTGCAAAACATCCAGCAGATCCTTCAGAACGCCGAGAAAAAGTATGGGATTACGCTGTCGGATATTTCGTTTAACGCTTTACTTATAAATTTGGCCAATGTTATACAACGCGTTCGTGGGGGAAACAAAGTCCAGTTGGCGGTGCAACTCATTAAATATCTGAAGGCTGAACGAGTTTGGGGCATAAGCAAGTACATGGTGCAGAAACTCGAAAAAGCCTTTGAGGTGCAGCTAGATGAGCAGGAAAACGGCTACCTTGCCATTCACTTATTGACTTCGAAAATGCAAACCGAAGAAGTGCTTGTCAACTCCAGCGCCAACGCTCTCAATAAATTTGATGAGCGACTCTACAATGTAATGATGGAGGCTTTGGCAGAGGCTGGCCGCGTTTACAGCTACGACTTTGCCAACGACAACTTACTGCTTTCCATGTTGTATTTGCATCTTCGGCCCATGTTGATTCGGTTGGAATACAATGTTTTTGCGCAAAATCCTTATCTGGAGGCTCTTAAGACTACTTACTCCTATCATTTTGAAATTGCGACATTTATCGCAAATTGGTTGATGAAGAGCTATTCTTTTAAAATTCCGGAAAGCGAGATTGCTTATATTACAATGCATGTCGGCGCTTCGATCGAGCGTGCGAAACAGCGAATGCAGGAAGAAAAAATTCGGATTGCTCTTGTGTGTACTACTGGAATTGGGACCAGTCAGTTTTTAAAAGCCCGTTTTCAGACGGTTTTTCCCAATGTGATCATTAGCAAGATTGTGAGCATGAATAAGGCAACCAAAGAGCTTGTTCCGGGAGAGGTTGAGTTTGTTGTTTCTACCGTTCCCTTTTCTATGGATTTGATGGAGGTTATTTGCGTATCGCCTCTTTTAAATGACGCTGATATTGGCCACATCCGCGCCAAACTAAATGAAAAAGTTGTTCATCCACCGGAAAATGCTACCTATGATACGCTGGCAAGCTTTATCCACGACGAAATCACCCTATTAAAATGCGACTGTAAAACAAAGGACGAAGCGCTTAAAATCCTTTCCAGCCGCATGATTCAACAGCAATATGTAGATGAAGGTTTTATGGACTCAGTGCTTGATCGGGAAAAACTGGCAAGTTGTTCTATTGGAAATCTTTTTGCGATACCCCATGCGTTTGAGGGACATGTGAAAAAACAGGGTATTGGCGTGATGACTTTGAAAAAAGCGGTGCCATGGGGTGAAAACAAGGTGCGGGTCATCTTGATGCTCGGGATCGATATCAAAGCTCAGGAACAATTTGTAAGGCTTTTTTCCGACATCCTGGAAATCACCAAGACTCCAGCATTGGTTGAAAGACTGCTAACGCTTGATAAGTTTGGTGAACTTGAAAAAACTCTTTTGGAGGAAAAATAATGAATTTGTGTTCGCTTGTGGATAACAGGCTAATCTCTTTCGACTTTGCTGCCGGCAGCAAAGAAGACATTATTCACAAGGCTGCAGAGATGATGCTGAAAGCGGAAAAAATCAGTAACAAAGAAAAATTTATCGAAGAGGTGTTTAAACGAGAAGAAGAATTTACTACCGGTGTGGGCATGGGAGTTGCAATCCCGCATTGCCGTAGCGCCGTAGTAATACAGCCCTGTTTTGCACTTCTTAAGTTGAAAACGCCGTTAGCCTGGGATTCCCTTGATGGTGAGCCGGTACGTTATGTGATTGTTTTAGCTGCTCCAGAGAATGCCGCGAATGATTTTTTAAATCTGCTGTCAACATTATCCTACAATTTGATGGATGATGACTTTAGAGCAGTATTGATGAACGCATCCTCGATCGAGGAAATCAAAA
>DATMYT010000094.1:0-18899 GCA_035560855.1 Negativicutes bacterium
GATGCCATCAATGGCGCATTGGTTCGCGAAGGGGAGCGTCTGGGAGTGTCAACGACGGTGAACCGGACTTTGACATTGTTGATTCGAACCTTGGAGAAAAACGCAGGCGGCAGTATGTGATAAAAAAAGTAAGAGAGAGGGAGGGAAATTTTGCGATGAAAAAGGGGATCCTCGTTGTTTTGGTTCTCGTTCTCATGGTACTGTTATCTGGGTGCGGCGGGGATAAAAAGCCGGCCGAGCAGCCGAAAGGCGAATTCAAGGCGCAGCTCAAACTGGCGACTATGACCCCGATGAGTCACACGTATAATCAGGGCGCAAACAAATTTGCGGAGTTAATCAAGGAACGCACCAAAGGCCGAATTGAGATCAAGGTTTATTCGGACGGGCAACTGGGTAAGGGAGAGCGGGAACTGCTGGAAGCGCTTCAACAGGGATCTGTTGACGTTTATGTCGGCTCCACCGGGCCGCTCAGCAATTTTAGCTCATCCATAGGAATTCTCGACATCCCGTTCCTGTTCAGGGATTACGCGCATGCCGACAAAGTGTTGGACGGACCGGTAGGCTTGGGGCTATTAGCGGATGTCGAAAAGTCAGGTCTCAAGGGGTTGGCTTTCTGGGAAAATGGCTTTCGCAATCTGACCAACTCAAAAGTCGCAGTGAAAACGCCTGCCGATGCCAAAGGCATGAAGATCAGGACGCAGGAGAACAAAATTCATCTGAAAGCTTGGCAGACGGCGGGTGTGAACCCGGTGCCGATGGCTTGGGGTGAAGTGTATGGAGCGCTGCAGCAGAGAGTAATCGACGGGCAGGAAAATCCAATCGCGGTAATTTATTCCTCCAAAATTAATGAAGTGCAGAAATTCTTGTCGCTGACCCAGCATGTTTATTCGCCTGCTGTTCTCATCGTCAGTCTCAAAAAATGGCAGGGTATGCCAAAAGAAGATCAGGACATTTTGCTCAAAACGGCGCTGGAAGTGGCGCAGTACCAAAGAAAACTCGGTAGAGAAGCTGAAGCGAAACAAGTGGAAGAACTCATTGGCAAGGGCATGAACGTAACAAAAGACGTAGATAAACTTGCATGGCAAAAAGCCATGGAACCGGCATTCGCCGACTTTTCGACACAGTTCGGCAAAGACAAGATCGACGCGATTCTGAATACGAAATAAAGCTGGGAAAAGTCGGTCACATTTTTTTTAATAGTGTTTTTTTACTTGGTGAAAGCAGAGTGTCTTTCACCAAGTTTTTTTGCAAAAAAAGGATTTTAGAATCGAGACTCGAACATCTATCAAAAGTTATCGAAAGTGCGAATACAGTTGCAGTGCAACCGGGGAGGAAAAATTTTGGACGAAATTAATGCAGCAATTCATTCCATCCGACCGCTGGACGAGGTGTCCATGACCGCGGCCCAACAACATCTGGACCGGCTGACGAAACCGCAGGGAAGTCTCTCGGTGCTGGAAAGAATGGCCTGTCAGCTGGCTGGAGTACAAAGGGTTGCGAAGCCGTCCGTGCCGGAGAAAGCCGTAGTATTAATGGCGGCTGATCATGGCGTAGCGGAAGAAGGAATCAGCGCATTTCCTGCCGAAGTAACCGAACAGATGGTATATAATTTTGTGCGTGGCGGCGCCGGAATCAATGTTTTGGCCCGACATGCCGGGGCGCAGCTCGTGCTCGTAGATGTCGGCGTCAAGGCCGACCTCGCGCAGACATTGCCGATACAGCATTGTAAAATTCGTCGCGGTACCGGGAATATGCGCCGCGAACCAGCCATGACCAGACAGGAAGTCGTTCAGGCGTTGAAGATCGGAATTCGCGTGGCGAATGAGCTGGTGGATAAAGGGGTTCGGGTAATTGGCCTTGGTGAAATGGGGATTGGCAATACAACGGCCAGTTCAGCAATAGTCCATGTTTTTACAGGTGAGCCTGTGAGTGTGGTGGTAGGACGCGGCACCGGCATTACCGATGAATTTGTCACACACAAGATCCGGGTCATCGAAGAAGCGGTGGCGCTGCATCAGCCAAATGCGGGCGATGCCGTCGATGTTTTGGCGAAAGTGGGCGGTCTGGAAATCGCCGCGATGGCCGGGGTGGTAATCGGCGCTGCAGCACGGCAAACCTTGGTCATGCTGGACGGATTTATTGCTTCGGCGGCGGTGCTGGCGGCCTATCGTCTGAGCCCGGCGGTAAAGCCTTATCTGATGGCTTCGCATTTATCGGAAGAACCGGGACATGCAGTGATTCTGCGCGAATTGGGGCTGACGCCCTGCCTTCGCCTGAATATGCGTCTTGGCGAAGGAACCGGAGCGGCGCTGGGCATGACGATTCTGGATGCGGCAGTAAAAATTCTCAATGAAATGGCGACTTTTGAAGAAGCTGCCGTCACTTCCGTCGGGTGAGCCGGGTAGTGGCGCTACGATCAAAGATAGGGAGATGGAGAAAATGGCCATTGAAAAACAACGAGTGATCCAGGAATATGTTCCCGGTAAACAAGTAACCATGGCCCATATCATTCCCAATCCCCAGGGGGATCTTCATGAGCGGCTGGGGCTGGAAAGCGGCGGCGCCATCGGCATCATGACCATTACTCCGAGCGAGGCGGCGATTATTGCGGCGGATGCGGCATCCAAGGCGGGGAACGTGGAAATCGGATTTGTCGATCGCTTTACGGGCTCGCTGGTTGTTACCGGTGACGTAGCCGATGTTGAAGCGGCTATCCGCGCCGCTGTTAACACACTGGTCACTATTCTTGGGTTTACCGCGGCGGAAGTGACCCGCAGTTGAAATCACGCATTCTTTTGATCGGCGGGGTCGGTGCGGGAAAAACTACGCTCAAGCAATGCTTGATGAACGAAACGCAGACCCACCGAAAAACCCAGATGCTTGAATTCAAGGGGTTGTTTATCGACTGTCCGGGTGAATATCTGCAGATGCCGACTTATTACCGGGTTCTGATTGATGCCAGCCACCGCGTGGATGAAGTATGGGCGCTGCAGGATGCTTCCAATAAACGCACGATTTTCCCGCCGAATTTTGCCAAGGTTTTTAAGAAGCCCGTAGTCGGGATTATTACGAAAATAGACCGGGAGGACGCAGCCCCGGCCTCGGCGGAGAAATTTCTCAGACAGGCAGGAGTGGTAGCTCCAATCTTTGCAATTTCCGCCCGTAATACTTTGGGAGTCGAGCCGTTGATAAAGCGAATGGAGGCTTTTGCTCCAGATGCGTGAGCTATGTCTGCAATATACCGATCTGACAGATGCGGATATTGATGTGCTTGAGAAAATGGAGGCGCAGTTGCCGTTCATTGCGGGACTGACGGAAACTGACATTTTCATCGATGCACCGGCCAGCAACGGCGTTGATGCGATCGTCCTGGCCTGGGCGCGTCCGGCGAAACATTCTCTCTATGGGCACAGCGTAGTGGGCGAAGTAGCCTACGCAACCCGTGAACCGGCGGTGTACCAGACTTTTTCTACAGGTGAAATGGTTCGTAATGTTCGCGGCGTCAGTCAGGAAGGGGTTCCCATCGCCCAGACGGTAGTGCCGCTGCAAAATGATGCGGGTCGAGTGGTTGGCGTACTGATTATGGAGAAAGACATTTCTGCGGAAATCAAGCAGGAAGCGCAGGTCGAATTTCTGAGCGAAGCCGCCGACCAGTTGAGCAATACACTGATGGCGCTGTCGATGACGGGTTCTGCGTGGGAAGAGTGGCTGGGTAACGGATTGTTTGTGCTGAATAATCGCGGCGCCGTGACCTACGCCAACAGGAACGCAGCTCGGATGTATCGTCAATATTGCGGTGGCGAACCGCTTGGCGGAGAACTGATGAAGCGCCTGTCCTGCCAGACGATGGAAGAACTGGTGGAAAAAATGAGTAATCCGATGGAATTCGAATTCGGTTCGGCCAATTTTTTGTTTCAGGCTCATCCACTGGTTGCGTATGGCGATTTAAGCGGCTGCGTGCTGTCGATGCAGGATGTGTCGGAACTTCGCCGTAAGGAACGGGAACTTAACGCCCAAAGCGCCTCGATCCGGGAAATCCATCACCGGGTCAAAAACAATTTGCAGAATGTCGTGGCGTTGTTGCGGCTGCAGATGCACCGTTCGCAGTCCAAGGTTGTGAAAACGGAATTCAATACCTGCATCAACCGTATTTTGTCCATCAGCCAGGTACATGATGTTTTTGCCCATCAAAATTGGGATTCCATCAATTTGAAAGAATTGGCGGAGTACATTTTGCAGAAACTAGTGGAAACCACCTCCCTGCCGAAACAAAAAATCAGTACTTCGGTTCAGGGCCAACCCGTTCGGATTGATGCCGCACAGGCGGTACCCATGGCGCTGGTGATTAACGAATTGGTTACCAACAGTCTGAAGCACGGTATAAACTCTAAACCATACGGTGAGATCAGCATCTTGGTTGAAGAAGCCGGAGGGAAAAATCATATTGTGGTTGCTGACAGCGGCACAGAGTTGGATTCGGATTGGGAGCAGGAGAAAAAAACCAATATGGGATTATTTATTGTCAGGCTGCTTATCTGTGACCAATTGAAAGGGACATTTCGGCTGGAACGGTGCGGTGGATCGACGGTCGCTACCGTATCTTTTCCGCTGTGCAGTGCGGGGGTGACATCATGAAATCATTGGCTATTTTGGTGGCGGAAGACGAGGCGCTGACCCGCTCGGACATTCGAGGCATGTTGGAGCGGGCAGGCCATGTGGTGTGCGGGGAATGCGATAATGGACGCAAAGCGATCGAATTGGCGCGCCAACTATCACCAGACTTGGCGCTACTAGACATTATGATGCCGGAATTGGATGGAATCGAAACCGCAAAGGTTCTGCATGGCATGAATATTCCCGCCGTCATGTTAACGGCGTACAGCCAACCCCACATTATCAATCGGGCGGAAAACGTCCATGTTTGCGGTTATCTGGTGAAACCGGTATCTGAACAGAACCTGCAGGCAACGATACGCATTGCGTATGCCCGTTGGCTGGAAATGCAGCATGTGAGGCGAGAATTAGCTGAAACGCGGGAGCAACTGGAACACCAGAAACTCATTGCCCGTGCCAAAACTATCCTCGTCGGGCGAGGGCATCTTAGTGAACAGGCGGCCCATCAGCAGATGATCCGGGAAGCGATGGATCTGAGAATCCCGTTGGTTGAACTGGCCCGGCGTCTTGTAGAGACGGGAGCCGCAGCCGCAACAAAGACTTTTGAAAAAAAAATCTGCCAGACGACAAAAAAAATGCAGGATTTCTCAAACTTGGGGAAGAACTAAACTAAATAACTTGGAAAATGGAATATAGGCAATTGAGCCTTTTATGACGATTGGGGGGAATCCTCTTCGTTATGAAAGGCTTTTTGTATTTATAAAAACCGCGCAGATAGTAAGGAGGTACAAACGGATGAGTAATGGAGAACCTGGGGTTGGCACACCAGCGACGAATGGAGAAACGGCCCATTTATCCAGAGTCCTGAAACCAATTCACCTGTGGTCATTGGCGGTTGGATTGGTCATTTCGGGCAACTACTTCGGCTGGAGCTATGGCTTTGGCGCCGGTGGGCCGATTGGACTAGCCATTGCGCTGGTTCCGGTCACGATCTTTTATGTAACCTTTATCCTTTCCTATTCCGAATTGGCGACAGCCATTCCGCATGCAGGCGGACCCTCTGCATACGCCCGGCGAGCCATGGGGAAATTTTGGGGATACATGAACGGCGTAAGTTGCTTAATTGAGTTTGTTTTTGCTCCGCCGGCGATTGCGCTGGCTGTTGGCGGCTACATCCATAATATGATGCCTGCCATTCCCCAGATGCAGGCAACAGTGGTTGCTTTTCTGTTTTTCATTCTGGTCAACTACTGGGGGATGAAAACATCGGCTCAGGTTGAATTGGTTGTCACCGTAGTGGCTTTGGTTGGCTTGGTGATTTACTGGGTTTTGGCCATTCCGCATTTTGAAATGTCCCGGTTGATGGCGCAACCGCTTCTGCCGAACGGGTTTGAAGGAGTAATGGCTGCCGTTCCTTTTGCCATCTGGTTTTATCTGGCGATTGAGGGTGGAGCGATGGCCGCCGAAGAATGCGTCAACCCGCAAAAAGACATTTCAACCGGTTTCCTGACGGGTATGGCAACACTGATGGTTATGGCTTTTTTGACACTGTTCCTGACTGCAGGAATCGCCGACTACAAGACAGTTCAAGCGGTTGACTTTCCCCTGCCGATGGCTCTTAGCGAGGCTGGAGTCGGGAGTCTGGGAGTGGCGCTGGTTAACTTTATCGGTTTGTTCGGGCTGATTGCTTCCCTGCATGGAATCATAGTCGGATATTCCCGCCAAACTTATGCGATGGCGCGTACCGGCTATTTGCCCAAATTTTTGGCTTATGTCCATCCCAAACATCATACTCCGGTGTGGGCGTTGCTTTTTCCGGGATTGATCGGGCTCGGGGCAGCGTTGACTGGCCTGACGGATATCGTTATCACGATCTCGGTATTCGGTTCTGTAGCCATGTATCTGGTCAGTCTCGTCAGCTTGTTTATTCTGCGGAGCAAGGAACCGAACCTGAAACGACCCTTTAAGGTTTGGTACCCGGTCGTGCCGGTGATCAGTTTTATTATCGCAGTGTTCTGCTTGATTAGTCTGCTGTTTGCATCCAGTGAAGCGCTGAAATGGGTTGCGTTGGTATATGGAGTGGCGCTTGTATATTACTTCATCTGGGGCAACAAGAATATCCGGCCGTTTGAAGAAGAATTTGACGTGCTCAACGAACTGGACGAAGCGAATTAAGTAAAATTGTCACAGTGTTGGAAAGGAGAAAATCAGTATGGCTAACAAAGATGGATTGATCGCCCTCGGCATGGTCGAAACCAAAGGGGTGGTTGGCGCAATCGAAGCGGCGGACGCTATGGTCAAGGCTGCGAATGTTACGCTAATCGGCAAAGTAAAAGTTGGAGGAGCATTGGTGACCGTCATGGTTCGCGGCGATGTCGGAGCCGTTAAGGCTTCCGTCGACGCAGGCGCAGCCGCTGCCGCACGGGTCGGTGAATTGATGAGCTGTCATGTGATTCCCCGGCCGCATCCGGAGCTGGAAGCGATTTTACCTAAATTGGCGGTTATTGAGGATAAACCGGTAAAAGCCGGCAAAGCTTGATCGCCCGGTTACGATGAATGGGGAAACGGTTCTGACCAGTGTCGGCATTGATATTGGGACGACAACGACGCAGGTGGTATTGTCGAAGTTAACGCTGGTCAATGTGATGCCGGGCTCGCAGGTGCCACGGGTGGAAATAACCCGCAAAAGCATCGTGTACATGGGAGATGTTCATTTCACGCCGTTTGTAAATCGCCAACGGGTCGATGGCACGGGGATACGCAAGATCGTCGAGCAAGAGTATGCGGCGGCGGGAATCTGTGCGGCGGATATCGATACTGGCGCGGTGATCATCACCGGTGAAGCGGCCAAAAAAGAAAATGCTTCGGAAATCATTCACGCATTGGCTGAAGTTGCGGGCGATTTTGTGGTGGCGACCGCCGGGCCGGATCTGGAAAGTATCATTGCCGGCAAAGGCTCCGGTGCGGAGGCTCTGTCGAAAAAGCTTCATGCCCGGATTGCCAATGTCGATATCGGGGGCGGAACATCGAATATTGCGGTGTTCGAACGGGGTGTCTGTCTCGGCTCAGCTTGCGTCAATGTCGGCGGGCGATTGTTCGAAGTCGATCCGCTGACGCATCGACTATCTTACATTACCGAACCGGCAGGGATCATCGTCAGGGAACTGGAACAGGAAACTGGGCGAGCTTTGTTTCCCGCCGCATCGGCGGAAATGGAAGTGGCCGCGATGCGACAGTGTCTGACGCGCATGGTCCAGTGCGTTGATCGGGTACTGTTCGGCGAACCGGTTCCAGTGGCGGAAGAATCCTTGGTGATGAGTCGGGAGCTACCCGCTGGAAAGTTGGATGGAATCGTATTTTCCGGAGGTGTAGCCCGATATATTTATCAATCAGGCTGGCAGGACTGGTGGGTTCACGGAGATGTGGGGCCACTGCTGGCGGAAGCTTTCCGGCAAGGAAGAGCTTTTCGCGAACTGACAGTACATGAGGGCAGCGAAACCATTCATGCGACGGTTTTGGGGGCAGGGGCCCACACGGTGAACATTTCGGGTTCGACCATTACGGTCAGTCCGCACGTGTTGCCGTTGCGCAATGTACCGGCTGTATATCCGGAACTGCAGGCTGATGGCCAGTGGACATGGTTGCCGGGCGCCCGCAATTTTCCCCAGCCGTTGTATCGAACGGTAGCGTTGATCGTTCCGGTGCTGCCGGATACTGACTTTACGACAATCACCCGTGTAGCTGACAAACTGGCTGAAGAACTGCAAGCAATCGGCGGCAGACCAGGGGTGGTAGTTGCCCAACAAGATATTGCCAAGGTGTTGGGGCAAAGTTTATTGCGGCTCTTGCCGGCGCAGGATTTGGTCTGCATTGATGGGATCGATTTGAAGATGGGAGATTTTCTCGACTTTGCCCGGCCACTGGCGCATGAAGAAGCAGTGCCGGTAATAGTGAAAACGTTGGTTTTCGCCCATTGATAAGGCGAGAATCGTGTGAAGGGTAGTGAAACGCGTGCAACTAAAAACGCGCCTTTTTGGTCAAACCTTTGTTTTTCACAGCATTAAAGAAGTGTTGGCAAAAGCGAATGAAATCAAGTCCGGCGACATTCTGGCCGGAATCGCCGCTGCCAATGCCGCCGAACGGGTGGCGGCCAAGCGGGTGCTGTCGGAGCTGACGCTGGAAGACTTGCGCCAAAATCCGGTCGTTCCCCTGGAAGAGGATGAAGTGTCCCGGATCATTGATGGAGATATCAACGAATCCATTTACCGGTCCATCAAGAATTGGTCGGTTGCCCAGCTGCGTGAATACATCCTGGGCGCAGACACCGGCGTAGAAGAATTGCATCGTTTGAGCCGGGGTCTGACTTCAGAAATGGTTGCAGCGACTGCCAAACTGATGAGTAACCTGGATCTGGTGCAGGGCGCTTCGAAGATTCGAAATTATGCCCACTGCAATACTGCTATCGGCCAACCCGGGCGTCTGGCGGCGCGACTGCAGCCGAATCACCCCACGGACAACACGGAGGGGATTCTGGCGAGTATGCGGGAAGGGCTGTCCTACGGAGTCGGCGATGCGGTCATCGGCCTGAATCCGGTGGATGATACGCTGCCGGCGGTCATCAGGAGTCTGCAGACGCTGTATGATTTTGTCGAAGAATGGCAGATTCCTACCCAGATTTGCGTGCTGGCCCACATTACCACGCAACTGAAAGCGCTACGCAAAGGTGCGCCGGTTCATTTGCTGTTTCAGTCGATAGCCGGTACGGAGGCGGGGAACAAGGCGTTCGGCATTGATGCGGCGATTCTGCAGGAGGCGTACGAGACAGGCCTCAAAGAAGGACGCGCCACCGGACCCAACATCATGTATTTTGAAACGGGACAAGGGTCCGAGCTTTCGGCTGAAGCGCACAACGGAGCGGATCAAGTGACCCTGGAAGCCCGCTGTTATGGGCTGGCCCGTCATTACAAACCCTATCTGGTGAATACGGTCGTCGGTTTCATCGGACCTGAATATCTGTACGATACACGGCAGGTGACACGGGCCGGATTGGAAGACCATTTTATGGGCAAACTGACGGGACTGCCGATGGGCGTGGATGCCTGCTACACCAATCACATGAAAGCCGACCAGAATGATATCGAAAATCTGGCGGTTCTGCTTTCCGCCGCCGGTTGTACTTATTTCATGGGAATTCCCATGGGCGACGACGTGATGTTGAATTACCAGTGCACCAGTTTTCACGACATCCCTACTCTGCGCGACGTGTTCAAACTTCGGCCGTTGCCGGATTTCGAACGCTGGCTGGAGAAAATGGAGATCATGCAGGATGGCAAACTGACGCCACGCGCCGGCGATGCCACCATCTTCACCCGGTGAGGAGGAAAAAACCATGGCAATGGAAGACAATATCCGTCTAATCGTAGAACAAGTGCTGACGGAGCTAAGCAAAAATCCGCAGAAGATGGCCGGGGCCGCTTGCGCGACTTCCCCGACGGACAGCGCCGGTTCGGATGTGGAAAACATCACCGACTTGGCGAAAGTCGACTTGCAGCGATATCTGCAAGTGCCGGAGCCTTTGAATCGTGCCTTGTATGAAGAAATGAAGCTCTCAACACCGGCCCGTATCGGTGTCTGGCGCTCCGGGACCCGCCCGTTGACTGATACTTTGCTGCGGTTCCGGGCTGATCATGCGGTGGCGCAGGACTCGGTGCTCGGTGAGGTGCCGGTCGAGTTTCCGGAAAAATACAATATGGTGTGCGTCAAAACCATGTGCGAAAGCAAAGATGAATATCTGACCCGCCCCGACTTGGGACGCAAGCTGGATGAAGCAAGTCTGAACCTAATCCGCAGCAAGTGCCGCAAAGGCGCAAAATTGCAGATTATCGTCGCGGACGGATTGTCCAGCAAAGCCGTGGAAGCCAATATCCCCAATTTGTTGCCGGCGATGTTGCAAGGGTTGGAAGGTATGGGCATCGAGGTCGGTACCCCTATCTTCGTTCAGTACTCGCGGGTGGGCATCATGGATTCGATCGGCGAGGAATTGAAGCCGGAAGCCGCCATCGTATTGCTCGGAGAACGGCCGGGACTCGGAACGGCGGAAAGCATGAGCGCTTATATTGGCTATCATCCAAGAGCCGGAATGCTCGAAAGTGAACGGACGGTGGTCAGCAATATTCATAAAGGCGGGACCCCGGCGGCAGAAGCTGGAGCCCACTTGGCGACATTGTTGAAAAAAATACTGGACGCCAAAGCATCCGGTGTCAATTTGCACTGATCCCGCGCGAGCCGTGGGAAGATTTTTGGGGCAAAAAAAGGAGGGGTCGACGTGATAGAACCAATCAAACCAACAGTATTGGCAGTGCGCATGATTCCCAATGTAGCGCCTGATTTGATGGAGCATTTGTCGCTTACGCCGCAGCAGCGTTCCATCGGCATGATTACTTGCACCATTGACGATGCGACGTATACTTCGCTGGATGAAGCTACGAAAAAAGCGGAAGTCGAAGTCGTATACGCCAAAAGTTTTTATGCTGGTTCAGGGAATGCATCGGGGCCCCGTTCGGGCGAAGTCATCGGCATACTGGCTGGGCCTACTCCAGCAGAAGTAAGGGCAGGAATTGACGCCTGCATCGCTTGTCTGGAAACGGAAGCTTTCTTTTACACCTGCGATGGTGGTTCTACGGCTTGGTATGCCCACACAATTTCACGCACCGGCAGTTACCTGTCGAAGATTGCCGGAATTAATGAAGGCGATCCATTGGCCTATTTGATCGCTACTCCTCTGGAAGCTGTCTATGGCATTGATGCGGCGCTGAAAGCCGCCGAAGTCGAGCTGAAAACTTTTTATGGTCCGCCGACCGAAACCAACTTTGGCGGCGCTTTGTTGACAGGCAGTCAGAGCGCTTGTCGGGCTGCCTGCGAAGCATTTCAGCGGGCAGTATGCGAAGTGGCGGCGCAAGCAATCAAACTTTGATCTGATTTTTTGGATCGGACAAGAAAGAGAGGCGGGCACGGATGGAATTGGACCGTGATCTGGCTTCGTTGCAGGAAGCTCGTAATTTATTGAAGGCGGCCCGGGTGGCGCAGGAATCACTAAAAGAGTACTCCCGGGAGCAGGTGGACGCCATCGTCAAAGCCATGAAGGAAGCCGGCGAAGCCGAGTCTTGCCGACTGGCCGCTCTGGCGGTGCAGGAAACCGGCATGGGCCGTTATGAAGACAAATGTTTCAAAAACTACTTTGCTTCCCGCCACGTATATGACTTTATCAAAGACATGAAAACCGTGGGCATCGTTCGCAAGGATGCCGCGACGAAAATCTGGGAAATTGCCGAGCCGGTCGGAGTGATCGCCGGGATTATTCCCACGACCAACCCGACGTCAACCGTGATTTTCAAATCGTTGATTGCGCTAAAGGCTCGCAATGCCATCGTGTTTTCGCCGCATCCGTCAGCAGTACGATGCACATCGGAAGCCGCGCGCGTCATGAATCAGGCGGCGGTGGCAGCCGGAGCGCCTGCGGGTGTAATCAGCTGTTTGACCAACGTGTCTCTCGAAGCAACGCAAGAGTTGATGAAAAACCCCATCACGTCGATCATTCTGGCGACTGGCGGCAGCGCGCTCGTCCGTGCAGCCTACAGCAGCGGCAAACCGGCGCTGGGAGTCGGTCCGGGCAATGTACCGGCTTTTGTCGAACGGACGGCAGACATTGCCAATGCAGCGGCAGCCATCGTTCAAGGAAAATCCTTTGACAACGGCACGATTTGCGCTTCGGAGCAGTCGATCGTGGCCGAAGAATGCATTGCGGAGGAACTTATCGGGCAGTTGCGACGCAACGGCGCGCATTTTCTCGACCCGGACGAAGTGACGAAGGTCTCGGCCGTAGTCATGATGCCCAACAATGGGGTCAATCCCCGGGTGGTGGGAAAAGATCCTCAGACTATTGGGAAGATGGCCGGGATTTCCGTGCCGGACCATGCCAGATGCCTGGTTGCGGCACTTGGCGGAGTCGGGCCGCAGTGGCCCCTGTCCTATGAGAAACTGACCACGGTACTGGCATTTTATAAGGTAAAAGATTGGCACGAAGGCTGCGAACGCTGTCTGCAACTCTTGGCGCTGGGCGGTATTGGCCACAGCCTGGCGATTCATAGCAAGGATGAAGCGATTATCCAGGAATTTGCGCTGAAAAAGCCCATCTTCCGCATTCTCGTGAATACCCCGGCCGCGCTTGGCGGCGTGGGCGCCACCACTTCGCTGTCGCCTTCATTTACCTTGGGCTGCGGCACTTGGGGAGGGTCCAGTGTGTCGGAAAATGTGACGCCGATGCATCTGATCAACACCAAGCGGGTGGCGTGGCACATGGGGCTGCCGGAAGGTCCGGTCGTCCAACCGCAGGCAAGTGCGCAAACCGCAGCTCCGGCTTGCGTGCAGCCAACAGGAGCTGATCCCCGGCTGGTGCAGATGGTGGTGGAGGAAGTGCTGAAAGCGCTGCAAGCAGCTCGCCGATAAAGGAATCTAGACCCTATTGCAATAGAAAAAATGTACAGGATAAGTAAGGGAGGAACAAAAAATGGCAGTGGATCGAAGTGTGATCGCGTTGGGCATGATTGAAACCAAGGGATTAATTCCGGCCATCGAGGCGGCGGACCAGATGCTGAAAGCGGCCAATGTTACACTGACCGGCAAAGAGCATGTCACTGGCGGATATGTGGCAGTGATGGTACGCGGGGATGTCGGCGCCGTCAAAGCGGCGGTGGATGTTGGCAGTGCTGCGGCCCAGCGAGTCGGCGAAGTTGTGAGCATTCATGTGATTCCGCGTCCGCACGGGGATGTCGAATGCATCCTGCCGGTTGGCGATAACAAAGAATATGGGAGCAAGCTTTGATTCTGACCGAGTCTGAGCTCCGGTCCCGTTGGCACAAGGACAAGCCGTCCGTAGTCACGGTTCCGGTCGGTAGCGTGCTGACTCCGTCGGCGCGTGATTTCCTGAGCGCCCATAATATTCAGCTTTCTCTTGAAGGCGGCGCTTCGGTCGATACCGGACTAAATGCGATGGCAACCGCACATCCGCCGGTGCGAACGTCACGGAATGCGCAGGCCAAACCTGAGCACATGACTCATTTGCAGGGGCAGCAACTGGTGGCGAAGACTCATCCGGTGATTGCCTGGCGCGGTCAGATGGATTTGTTTGATTGCGCGCTGGTGGAGGCGCAAGTCCGGCTGGCAGCGGCAGGGGAAGATGAGCTGGTGAAATCGCTGGAAGAAATCCTGCGGTTCGCTCAGCGAATCATGGCGGCGCAAGTCAGGCAAGAACCCTTCGCGTTTGATAAGCTGTGCGGTTGGAGCGCGGAGCAAATCCGGGACATGTCGCATTATCCGGACCGCTATTTCGGTACGCCGCATACGGCCATGGATTATAAAGACGGACCGATAGTTGCCCGGCTCAACTCCCTGCGGGCCAAAGTGCGCGAGGGTGAGTTGGCGGCTGCTCAGGCGTTTATCGATGCGGAAGGAAACTGTGACCGGACCGATATCATGCAGGCGCTCAACCGTTTGTCGAGTGTGCTGTATGTATTGCTTTGCCGCCAACGGGCGGGGAAGGTGCAGGAAAAACGCCTGCCAATCGGAGTTTCCAACCGGCATGTGCACTTATCCGCAGAGCACCTGGCGGCGCTGTTTGGCAGCGACCATGCATTGACCGTGATGAAAGATCTGTCGCAGCCCGGCCAGTTTGCGGCGCAGGAAACGATTCGCATTGCCGGGCCTAAAGGCGCTATTGATAATGTGAGAGTGCTGGGGCCGGTCCGCAAGGAAACTCAGGTCGAAATCAGCGCCACGGATTCTTTTGTACTCGGAGTTTCCGCGGTGGTACGGGATTCGGGGCATCCGGACGGAAGCCCGGGCCTGCGGCTGAGCGGACCTGCAGGGGAAGTAACGATCGATCGGGGCGTTATCGTGGCTGCCCGGCATATCCATATGCATCCAGATCAGGCTGCAACCTGGCGGATGACGGATGGGCAGCGAGTCAGGATCAAGGTGGAAAGCGCGCGTCCAATAGTGTTTGATGATGTCTTGGTGCGGGTGAATCCTCAGTTTCAGGGCGAAGTGCATCTGGACACGGATGAAGCGAATGCGGCGCTGGTGAAAAATGGAACTTCCGCGTTGATTTTGGGGGTGTAACAATGGACGAAGCTTTGATACGGGAAGTAGTGGCGAAGCTATTGACCGATTCCCGGTTTCAGGCGATGCTGACGCCGGTGCAACCGACGACAACCGCTATGAAGACAAAGGCGCTGATCCTTGTGGAAAACGAAATCGGTCTGCAAGCGTTACCCGAACTGCAGCGGCGTTGGAGCGGGTGTTGTTTGCTGCAGCTATGCGTGGCTGGACCGGTGAACGTGCCGACTGCCACCTTGCCGCAGATTTCCTGCGAGCAAGCGTTGCAGGAGGCGGGCTGGAGCCGAATTCTGGTTCCGGTCTGTTCGGGCCGTCAATTAACGCAAATCGCGATCGGAATGAGAAGTGACAAGGTGTGTGACATGATCGGCCACGCTATTCTGCAGGGAATTCCTGTTGAAATCGGCCGGGTTGATTTCGGGTTTACGGATCGAACTCCGGCGGCCTATCGTCAGCTGCTGGAAGGCTATCTGACGCAGGTAGCGGCTTATGGCGTGACCGTCGCGGCGGAGACGTTGCCGGCGCTTGCTGCAGGAACGCTTGCGACTCCCGTGTTACCCCCGCAAATGCCGTGGAGCTTTGGCGAACCGGTGGTATCGGTGGAACCGGAAAATAGGGCGGAAATGGCCTATGATAAAAACCTGATGACGGAAAAAGAAGCAATCCTGTTGCCTGAATTTGCCGTGTTACGGTTGGCGCGGTCAACCGTGTTAACACCCTCGGCAATTGACACCCTGAAAAGACAGAAAGTGCAGGTTTACAGGGAAGGGGTGCGGTATTTGTGATTTTAGCGCGAGTTATCGGCAATGTATGGTCTACCCGTAAGGAGGAATCCCTACGGGGACTCAAGTTTCTCATCGTGCAGCCTATCGTTGTGAAGCACGACAAAAATGGCAAAGTAGTGCTCGAAGATTCAGGGTATACATTGGTCGCCGGTGACAAAATCGGCGCGGGGGAAACGGAAATCGTCATGGTGGCGGCAGGATCCTCCGCTCGGCAAAGTTTGGAAGATACCCGGACTCCGGTTGATGCGATGGTGGTCGGGATCATTGACAAAGAAACGTTCGAAGCCTGATACGGGTGACAAGTATGAATGACATCAGTGAAAAAGTTAAAGCAGCTGGAGTGGTAGGCGCGGGTGGCGCTGGGTTTCCGACGCATGTAAAGATGGAGGCCAAGGCTGAAGTTTTTCTGGTTAACGGCGCTGAATGCGAGCCGATGCTGCGCAACGATCAACAATTGATGGCGCAATCGCCGGAACTGTTGGTGCGGGGGCTGGAGCTGGCGATGCAGGCGACCGGAGCGGCAGAAGGAATTATTGCCTTGAAGGCCAAATATACTGAGGCGATTGCCGCTTTGCAACCACTGCTGCCTGAGCGCATGCGAATCGCAATTCTCCGCGACGTCTATCCGGCAGGCGACGAAGTCATTGCTTTGTGGATGACTACTGGTCGCCGGGTGCCGCCAGGCGGTATTCCGCTTCATGTCGGCGCAGTAGTCAATAATCCGCAGACCTTGATGAATGTAGCCCGTGCGATGGAAGGAACGCCGGTGACAAGCCGGACATTTACCGTTACTGGGGCGGTGCAAAAGCCATTGACTGTGACGGCGCGAATCGGCGCTCCACTGCAGGAACTGCTGGATCTGGCAGGCGGGCCGACTTGCGACCCCGCGGCATTCATTGACGGCGGTCCGATGATGGGGCATCTGATTGAAGATTTATCGCAACCGGTGACCAAAACCACCGGCGGCCTGATTGTATTGCCTGCGGATCACATGCTGGTCCGCCGCAAACGGCAAAGTATGGAGTCGGTTCTGCGTATCGCCAAGACGGTTTGTGAACAGTGCTGCTACTGCACCGAGCTTTGCCCGCGCCATATTATCGGGCATGAGTTGCCGCCGCATCTGATCATTCGTTCCGTGAACCACAATCGTATCGGCGCGCCTTCGGTGGTGCGCAGTGCGCTGACGTGCTCGGAGTGCGGTGTTTGCGAAGCCTATGCCTGTCCGGTCGGAATCTCGCCGATGCGGGTAAATATAGCGCTCAAAGCCGAATTCCGCGCTCACAATATTCGCTACGAAGGAGCGCTAAATCCGGCGGACCCCATGGCTGAAAACCGCCTGATTCCGTCGTCTCGCTTAGTTTCACGACTAAACCTGGGACCGTGGTATCCACACCATGCGCCGCTACTGAATGAGGAATATGTGCCCCAAAAGGCAACCCTCCTGCTCAAGCAACATGCCGGAGTCCCGGCGACACCGGTGGTACAGACGGGAGACTCGGTGAAGAGGGGTCAATTGGTTGCCGATATTCCGGCAGGGGCTCTCGGCGCACGGATTCATGCAAGTATCGACGGAATTGTCGGGCGAGTGAGTAAAGAAGCCATCGAGATCCAAAATGGGAGGAACCAGTCATGATTCATGCGATTGGGTTAGTTGAATTCACGTCGATAGCCAAAGGAATTGAGGCCGCCGATATCATGGCGAAGACGGCTGATGTGGAAATCCAGGTGATGAAAACGCTATGTCCCGGTAAATTTATGGTACTGGTAAGCGGCGATGTTTCATCTGTTCAACAATCCGTGTCGGCGGGGGTAGAGCTGGCAGCGGATACGGTAGTGGATTCTTTTGTCATCCCCAACATTCATCCCTCGATTCTGCCTGCTATCGGTGGCGGGAATGAACTGCCTGTCATCAAAGCGGTCGGCGTGATTGAAACCTACAGTGTAGCGTCCTCCATCGAAGCGACCGACGCTGCGGTCAAGGCGGCCGAAGTTCAGCCGGTCCGCTTGCATATGGCATTTGGCATCGGCGGCAAGGCTTATTGCGTACTTTGCGGTGAAGTCGCCGCCGTGAAAACGGCAGTGGAGACAGGGAGCGCGCTGGCAGCGGCAAAGGGATTCCTTGTCAGCTCCATCGTGATTCCACGTCCGCATCCGCAGGTTATCGAAGGACTGTTGTGAACAAAGCGTCCTAATGGAGGTGAAGTCATGAGAAAACTGATTACCGATATCGAATTGAGGGCCTTGGCGGGAGAGAGCAGTCAGGTGGTTCTGCCTGCGAACAGTATTTTGACGCCATCCGCGCAGGATACGGCAAAAACCATGAATTTGACGATTGTACGCGCTGCGTCCGAATCCGAGCCGGTAACAGCATCAACCGCAAAGGCGGCGCCGTTTTGCGGTGAACCTTCCGATGCCGAAATTCGCCGGATTGTCCATGCAGTGATCGATAAACAGATGAAGCCCGTTTGTCCGAACCCGCGTGTAACGCATGTGCAGGGCGTGACCGTGAAGCTGGAGCCTTTCGATCAGGCGCCACCCGGCCAAATCATTCACCTGAAGGATGTCATCACCTCACGGGAAGGTAATCTGGCCGCTGGGTTCATGACGTTCGAGAAATCCGAACTACCGTGGCATCTTACCTATGATGAAGTGGATTATGTCGTGGAAGGAACCTTCACGCTCAAGGCCAATGGTAAAACCTACACCTGTCAGGCCGGAGATGTCCTGTATATTCCCAAGGATACTCATGTTGTTTTTGGGTCTCCAACCCAGACCCGGGTGTTGTATGTCACCTATCCGGCAAACTGGGCTGAAGTCTAAAAAATTAGGGGGCTTTTAAAAAAGAGGGGAGTTTTTTGGAAAGGATGTGTTGCTCCCGGGAAAAAGGGAAATCGATGCGAATAAAAAAAGAAGGAGTGATAGGACTGATGTTCAATTTTAAAGGCAAAAAAAGTCTCGTAGCCATACTCGTCTTAGCGATGTTCCTGATCGCAAACGTCGCGGTCGTCAGCGCAGCCGGACAAGTTCTGACTACAGGAAAATGGGCTCCCAACACGTATAAGTCCATGCAGAAGCTGATTGACGATTATGGAATCAAAAGCCCAAATTACAACTCGGCCAAGAAACCCTACGCCATGTTCGACTGGGACAACACCTGTATTATGAATGATACAGAAGAAGCGTTGTATCAATACCAGATCGAAAACCTGGCCTTCAAACTGACCCCGGAAGAAATGGGCGCTCTTGTTCGCAAAAACACTCCCGATGGAGCTTTCGTCAAAGACTACAATAATGCCGCCGGACAGCCAGTTACCTTAGATGCTGTGG
>DATMYT010000095.1:0-3447 GCA_035560855.1 Negativicutes bacterium
CCCATTTCTCGTTGAATCTGGAATGGATTTTCTTTTCCATCCATGCGTAACTGGTTGCCATAAACGACTTCTTCCCGTTCTTTTGCCGCCTGCAACACGCTGGAATCAAGCGGTTTGCGTGCGCCTCGATCTTTGGCGAAGTTGACGGCGGACGGACCCACGACCATGCCGCTGTAGGTCGCCGACAACAACGAGTTGCCGCCAAGCCGGTTAGCCCCATGATACATATAGTCGCATTCTCCCGCCGCAAACAGTCCGGGGATATTGGTCATGTGCCCGTAATCGGTCCATAAGCCGCCCATCGAATAGTGCATGGAGGGGAAAATCTTCATCGGCACTTTGCGTGGATTTTCGCCGACGAATTTTTCATAGATTTCGACGATTGCGCCGAGTTTTCGATCAATTTCTTTGGGATCAAGATGGGTCAAATCAAGGTTCACAAGATTCTGCCCGTCGATGCCTAGCCCCATTTCGGTACAAACCTTGAAAATTGCCCGAGCCGCGATATCTCGCGGAACTAGATTGCCATAAGCAGGATACCATTCCTCAAGAAAATACCACGGTTTCCCATCTTTCATTGTCCAGATACGTCCGCCTTCGCCGCGGGCCGACTCCGACATCAACCGACGTTTGTCTTCGCCAGGCAACGCTGTCGGGTGTATTTGAATAAATTCTCCGTTGCCGTAAACTGCCCCCTGCTGATACGCAATAGACGACGCCGATCCTGTTGAGATAGTGCCGTTGGTGCTGCGGCCGAATACCATACCAATACCGCCAGTGGCGATAATAACGCCATCCGCTGCATACGATTCCATTTTCATGGTATACATATCCTGCGCCACGATGCCCCGGCATTCGCCATTGTCGTCGATAATTAAGCGGATAAATTCGTGATGCTCATGTTTTGTGACCATTTTTTGTTCTTCATAACGTCGCACCTGTTCATCCAGAACGTAAAGAAGCTGTTGACCTGTGCTGGCGCCGGAAAATGCCGTACGGATATGTTTGGTCCCGCCGAAGGGGCGCAAATCAAGCAAACCTTCCGGGGTACGGGTAAACATCATCCCCATACGGTCCAACAAATGGATCAACCCAGGCGCTGCATCACACATCGCTTTGACTGGCGGCTGATTGGCCAGAAAGTCACCACCGAGAATTGTATCTTCAAAGTGTTGACGCGGCGAATCATTTTGCCCCTTGGTATTGATCGCGCCATTGATACCGCCCTGGGCGCAGGCCGTATGCGAGCGCTTAACCGGCACTAGTGAAAACAGTTCAACGTTTTGCTTGAGCTCCGCGATACGCAGGGTAGCCATTAGGCCGGCTGCGCCGCCACCGATTACAATAAATTTCATCTTCTTCTGCCGCCCCCTATCCCCGGAAATACGTGAGCGCAAAGAGTCCGCCGGCATTCAGCACGGCAAACACCGCCCACGCGACATATTGACTGACCTGCTGTGCTCTAGGCCCTACGGTAACACCCCATGTGATCAGGAACGTCCACAGGCCGTTGGTCAGATGAAATACGGCACAGACAAAGCCGATAGCATGCAGTGCCAAGATAACAGGATTGGCAAAAACATTCGCTACCGCGGCAAAGGTCGTAACTTGCCCCAGCCCTGCGCCGCCGAACCGGAACATCCAAACGTGCCACGCAACGAACAACAGCGTGATAACAGCTGTAATCCTCTGGAGATAGAAATTCCAATTGCGGGCGTAAGTATAAGAAAAGGCATTATTCTTTGATTCCAGTGTGATAAATATTCCGTAGATACCATGAAATAAAAGTGGAAGCGCAATAAACAATGTCTCCAGTGCATACAGCATTGGCAGACTTTGCAGAAAAGCCGTCGCTGCATCAAAAGCCTTCGGTCCCGCGATTGCCCGAGTAATAGTGAAAACGTGTTCGCATAGGAAAAACGTAAGTGGCACGACTCCCATCAGGGAGTGAAGTCGTTTTAGATAGAATTCATTACTATTCAACCCTGCATTCCCTCCTTGCCTTCAGATAGGTTATTCCTGAATGTACGGCGCCTGCCCGACCTTGTAGAAATCCTTGCCATCGGAATCCATGACCACGATGAGGGGGAAGTCTTCCACCGTCATACTGGCAATTGCTTCCGGCCCGAGTTCTCCATACGCCAGTACTTTGTACTCCTTGACGCGTTTTGCAATCAAGGCGCCTGCACCGCCAACCGCGGCGAAATAAACCACGCCGTGTTTCTTCATCGCGTCGATAACAGCTTGGCTACGGTTGCCTTTGCCAATCATACCACGCAAGCCTTCTTCAATCAAACGGGGGGTGTAGCTGTCCATCCGACCGGATGTGGTCGGTCCTGCCGATCCGATCGGATCGCCGGGTTTCGCAGGAGCAGGTCCTACATAGTAAACAACTTGGTTTTTCAGATCAACCGGTAAAGGTTCGCCTTTGTCCAACGCTTCCACCATCAGTTTGTGCGCTGCATCGCGTGCGGCAATGATGGTCCCTGAAAGAAGCACACTATCGCCGGCTTTCAGTGAGCGGGCGACGGTTTCATCAAAAGGAGCAGTAATGCGAATCGGTTCTTTTGCCATGTTCCCCATCCCTCCTACAACTCTACTTCGGCGTGCCGTGCTGCGTGACAGTTGATGTTGACTGCTACCGGCAGGCTGGCGATATGAGTGGGATACCATTCGATGTTGACTTTCATCGCTGTGGTAAGGCCGCCCAACCCTTGCGGCCCAATGCCGGTCTTGTTAATCAGTGTCAGCAGTTCCTCTTCAAGCGCCGCATAGCGCTCATCCGTATTGCGGCTGGTGATGTCCCTGGCTGCAGCACGTTTGGCGCAAATAGCCGCCATTTCCATGGTTCCGCCAAGACCCACGCCAACCACCATCGGTGGGCAGGAGTTAGATCCCGCGGCTTTCACTACTTCCACAACGAATTTTTTCACACCAGCGACTCCATCGGCCGGGACCATCATTTTGACGGCGCTTTTATTTTCAGACCCGGCTCCTTTGGGGGCCAGTTTGATTTTAACTTTATCGCCCGGAACAATACGGGTATGAATGACAGCCGGCGTGTTGTCCTTGGTGTTTTTACGATCAAACAAGGGCTCCGCTACTGCAGATTTCCGCAGATAGTAATCAACATAGCCCTTTGCGACGCCGGCATGAATTGCGTCATCAAGCGCGCCTCCAGTAAGATGGACATCCTGCCCCACATCAATAAAAACAATGGCCAATCCGGTATCCTGGCAGATAGGCATATCTTCATTGCGGGCAATGTCGGCATTCTCCATCAACTGGCCGATAATTTCCTTGCCGCTGGGAGAAGGTTCGGTTACACGGGCTTTCTTAAAGGCTTCATACACATCCTTGGGTAGATAACAGCAGGCTTCTTTAGCCAGTTGCGCTACAGCTGCAGTGATTTGGGAAACAGGCAATTCACGCATGAGCGATCCATCC
>DATMYT010000096.1:0-5540 GCA_035560855.1 Negativicutes bacterium
AATTAATTCACAACCGCGTCAAAAGGAGCTCGAAATGAGTAAAACGATTGGCCAAAAAATCAAAGACCTGCGCCTACAAAACAAGCTGACTTTGAAAGACGTCAGTCAGCTCACCAATCTCTCCATCGGCTTCCTTTCTCAACTGGAGCGGGGACTGACGGACGTCGCCACCGACTCCCTGTCCAGCATCGCGCAAGCACTGGGTGTCGAGTCATCTTTTTTCTTCCCGGGAATTCGCCAACAACATCGGCACATCCTCCGCAGCTATGAAAAAGAAGTATTTCAGGTGGATGCCGCCCGGTTCATTCATTATCATCTGACTGCCCGGCCGCAAGACCACTCTCTGCTGCCGCGCCTTATCGAACTTCTTCCCATCAACAGCGATGAAGAAATCACCCCGTACTCGCACGAAGGCGAAGAGTTCGTCTATGTGTTGGAAGGAACCCTCACCTTATTCATTAACAATGAGCAGCAGGAACTCTTTCCTAGCGATTCCGCCCACTATAAATCGACGATACCTCACAACTGGGCCAACTATACCAGCAAAATGGTACGCATACTGGTAGTTAGCTCCCCCAATCCTTTGGCGAAATAACACAAAAAGAAGGGCCGCTAATGAATCAGCCGGTTATCTTTAACATTCAGAAGTTTTGCGTTCATGACGGCCCCGGTATCCGGACCACCGTTTTCTTCAAGGGTTGTCCACTGAGATGCGCTTGGTGCCACAATCCGGAGAGTCAGATATTCCTGCCGGAACTATTGTATAACGAGGAGAAATGCACCGGCTGCGGACAATGCCTTTCAGAATGTCCTTCCGCCGCCATCACGCGACGCGAAAACGCTATTGCCACCGATCGCAGCCGCTGCCAAGCATGTGGTCAATGCGTTAATAGCTGTCTGCGAAGCGCCAGAGAAATCGCCGGTTATACCGCTTCCGTCGCGGAGCTGGTCGCTGAAATCGAAAAAGACCGCGTATTTTACGAACAATCCGGCGGCGGCGTCACCCTCTCCGGCGGTGAAGTGCTCTGCCAATCTCAGGCTGCCGAAGCGCTTGCCATCGCCTGTAAAACTCGCGGAATCCATGTCGCCATCGACACTTGCGGTCATGTTCCGTACGAAAATCTAGCCCGCCTGTTGGATTGCACCGACCTGTTTCTCTATGATCTGAAGCACCTAGACCCATCCCTACACAAAGAATATACCGGCCAGGATAACCGGCTGATTCTCGATAACCTCTGCCGCCTCAGCGCGATCGGTGCCGCCATATTCCTGCGAATCCCTCTCATCGAAGGCTTCAACGCAGGCGATGAACATATCAACGCACTCGCCGAGTTTTGCCGCAACCTGACCGTAAGACAAATCGACCTGCTTCCGTATCACAATACCGGTAGCAGCAAATATCAGCGAGTCGGCCGCCCCTATAATCCCGGCCAATTCGCCGCGCCTTCGCCGGAACGGCTGGACCAAATCAAAACCATCCTGCAACAGTCTCATCCCAACGTAACAATAGGAGGCAACTGACATGGAAACAAGAGGCATGAACGATCGTATCCGAAAACTGAAAAACGAAAGCGACACTTCCATCCCGCATCTGTCGATCGAGCGGGCTGTGGCGATCACCGAAGCCTACGAAAAATATGCCGGAACCGTTGAGGTACCGCTGCTACGCGCTCTCACATTTCGTCACATTATGGAAACCAAAGCACTTTGGATCGGCGATGGCGAACTGATCGTCGGCGAAAAAAGCGAACACCCCCAACATGCGCCCTCGTTTCCAGAGCTCTGCTGCCACACTATGGACGACTTGGAGGTAATGAACAGCCGGAAACACATTTCTTTCAAAGTAACCGATGATGTCCGGGAAATCCACGCAACCCGCATTATGCCCTATTGGCGCAATCGTTCCTTGCGCGGACTAATTTTTACTCACATGACCCCCGAATGGAAAAACTGTTATGAGAGCGGCATCTTCACCGAATTTATGGAGCAACGCGGCCCCGGTCATACCGTGCTCGACGGCAAAATATATCAAAAGGGATTTCTTGAATTTAAAGCAGATATTCGCGCTGCCATAAACTCGCTTGATTTTCTGTCCGATCCACAGGCCTATGAAAAAAAAGTGCAGCTGGAAGCGATGGAGATTTGTTGCGACGCCATCATGATTTACGGACATCGCTACGCCGACTTTGCCCGGCAGCTGGTAGCCGTGGAACATGACCCCGTTCGCAAAGCCGAACTTTTGGAACTTGCCGCCACCTGCGACATCGTTCCGGCGCACCGACCGCAGACATTTCGTCAAGCCTTGCAAATGTACTGGTTTGTCCATATTGGAGTCACCACCGAAATCAACCCGTGGGATTCCCTCAGTCCGGGACGTCTGGACCAGCATCTAGATCCGTTCTACAAGCGTGAAGTCGAAAATGGATCTCTCACCCGAGATCAGGCCAAAGAACTGCTTCAGTGCCTATGGATCAAATTCAACAATCAGCCCGCGCCGCCCAAAGTCGGAATCACACTCAAAGAAAGCAGCACCTATACCGACTTCGCCAATATCAATACCGGTGGCGTTGCTCCTGACGGCTCGGATGGCGTCAATGAAGTGTCCTACCTTATTCTAGAAACCATGGACGAACTGACGCAACTGCAACCCAGCTCCAATGTTCAGATTAGCAAAAAAACACCTCACGCCTTCGTCAAAAAAGCTTGTGAGATCTCCCGCAAAGGTTGGGGGCAGCCAGCTTTTTACAATACAGATTCAATTATTCAGGAATTGCTGAATGCCGGAAAAACCATTATCGACGCACGGCAGGGAGGGGCCAGCGGATGTGTCGAAACCGGCGCTTTTGGCAAGGAAGCCTATATCCTGACCGGCTATTTCAACCTGCCAAAAATCCTGGAATTAACCCTGCACAACGGATTTGACAAATTCTCCGGCAAGCAGCTTGGACTTAAAACCGGCGACCCGAATGCTTTTGCAACTTTCGATGAACTATTCGAGGCTTTTAAGAAGCAACTGCATTATTTCATTGATATCAAAGTGCACGGCAACCATATCATTGAAAAACTCTACGCCACCCAGATGCCGGTTCCGTTCCTGTCCATCGTCGTTGACGACTGCATAAAGAAAGGCATGGATTATAACGCCGGTGGCGCAAGGTATAACACCAACTATATCCAGGGCGTAGGTATCGGCACTCTCGCCGACAGTCTATCGGCAATCAAATATAACGTCTATGACCACAAGCGCTTCACCTTTGCCGAACTGTTAAGTGCGCTCGATGATAACTTTGCAGGTCACGACCGCCTGTATCATTTGATTCGCGAAAAGACGCCCACCTACGGCAACGATGACGAATACGCCGACGAACTGATGGTAAAAGCATTTCGCGCCTATCATGACGCAGTAACTGGTCGACCCACCCGCAAGGGCGGCAACTACCGGATCGATATGCTGCCGACAACCTGCCACGTATACTTTGGTGCCGTCATGGGCGCAAGTCCTAATGGTCGTCTTGCAGAAAAGCCCCTGTCCGAAGGAATCTCCCCGGACAAGGGCGCCGATCGTCGCGGTCCAACCGCCGTCATCAAATCAGCGGCAAAAATGGACCATCTGGAAACAGGCGGAACGCTTTTGAATCAGAAGTTTACCCCCTCCGTTGTTGCTGGCGACCGGGGACTGGAAAACATGGCGTCATTGGTCCGTTCCTATTTCAGCCTCGACGGTCATCACATTCAGTTTAACGTCATCGACCGTCAGACTCTGCTTGATGCACAAAAACATCCCGAGGAATACAAAGACCTGATCGTGCGCGTTGCCGGTTACAGTGATCATTTCCACAATCTTAGCAAAGAACTGCAAGATGAAATCATCGACCGGACTGAACAGTCGTTCGGCTGCTAGTCAATAAATTTCGCAGGAAATTCCCATCCCCATGTAGTATTACCATCTGAGTATTATTGCATCGAAGTGGGAGGCACAATATGAATACAAAAAAAATAATGAAACTATTTGCGTTATCAGTAATCGGGGTTGCGCTATTATCACTCAACGTAGCCTATGCCGGTGTTTCCGACAACGTTCGCTTTCAAACCAAAATGCGTGCAGCGGACGGGAAAGAATTTTATGTAGCCGTTTTTTCCGACGACGAAACCTCCCGCATCAATAAGTTTGCGGGGTCGGAAGGCGCGGCCGGTGATGTGATATATTCAGGGCATTATCAGTTTGCAGTGGGAACGACGACGAAAAATAAAAATAGCGACGAAAAACAGATTTCGCCGCTATCAGAAGATGAACTGAGTTTCAACGCAAGCCAAACTCTTTTTTATGTCGGCGAGAATCCCTTTCCCAATCAGCCGGACATCCTATGGGTCATGCAGTCGGGAACCTCCAATAATGTACCCATACGCGGTTACTATCTCAAAAGCGGAAAGATGCAGCTACTGCTATGGCAAAGCGATTCGGCGCAAGCTGTATCCTTTTGGCATGTGAAAATCGGTTACCGCTTAGTGCCATTCAAACCGGGCTGTTTCACTACCACGGTGTACGACAATACTAAAGGCAGCTTCATCCACCGCGATTGGCAGCTGGATCTGTCCACTGATTCCTTTGTGATATACAACACTTATCTAGTTCCCTATGATCAGGAACCGCGCGGCGCAAAATCCGCTTATTAGTCGCTTAGCTTACTCCGCTGAAGCTCCGATGAAAATGGAAGATACGAATCCATCCTTTAGGCGGAAAATGATGCCGCCATAAATCGTACCCGCCACCAAGCCTTCAGCGTTTGGGTTAATCTCCTCCTTGTATGCATCGCGAACCTCTTGCTCTGTAGCGCCAATACCGATAGCCCGTTTGGTTGTCCAGCCACACGGGCTTTTTATCGTAATTCTGTCCACAGTTTGCATGACTCCGTCCCGCACCATACCCAGCTCAATGCCCTTCGCCGGATAATTCCACTTCTGATGTTCGAGCCCGTCAGCACCCCAGATGGTAGCTTCCGACTTGGTCTGCGCCGATCCCATAAGTCTCAAAACATCGACATCGGAAGCTCCAATTCGCAGCAAACCGACGGTCTCATTCTTCATTAAATCAAATCCCACTTTAGAATAATTTCCTGCGCACCAACCGGTGCTCAAAATTACAGCCAACATTCCAGCCATCAGGCCAATCATTATTTTTTTCTTCATTCACATCACCCCTTAACGAGTATTTCGCCCTCAAAGTTAAAAAACCCTCCGGCATTAACCGGAGGGGTCGTGAAAAAAACTACAGAGTAAATTCTCTGCTTTTAGGCAATGAACCGCATGACAATCATAGCAATACAGGCATTCACTATGCTTACCACCATTAAGAGCGGCCAATATTTTTTTGGAACATCCGCTACGCCAAGCAAGCGACCCATATATTGCAGTTGTGCACCCATTAAGAAAAGCGCCGGAATCAGTATGGTAGCGTGAGTGCCATTCAATTGTCCTTTGCTGATCAAACTGACCGCTACACCGGTTCCGGCCGAAGATGAAAGCCAGGTTGTAATCAAGAC
>DATMYT010000097.1:0-2929 GCA_035560855.1 Negativicutes bacterium
ATGCCTTGGTGGCCGAACGAGTACGGCGAGAGAAAAATCTCAAGTCATAACGGAACTAAGGCAAAAGCATAAGCTCGCTGTACTCTTAGATGTTGCGCATATGGCACGGGCAACTTACTACTACCACCTCAAGCAAGCTGATAAACCGGATAAGTTTGGGGAAATAAAAAGAAAAATCCGCTCGATTTACTAGGAAAACAAGGGTCGAATCGGTCATCGCCGAATCACGGTCGTTCTTCAAGCAGAACATTATAAGATCAACCAGAAAACGGTATTGAAGAAAATGCGCCAATTGGGGCTATTCTGCAAAGTTCGATTGAGCAAATACCGCTCTTGTCAAGGCGAAGTTGGGAATATTGCGCCTGATCTGCTGGGGCGAAAATTCAAAGCAGCCCACCCCAATCAGAAATGGGTAACAGATGTGACTGAATTCTCATTGTTTGGTCAGAAGCTATACCTTTCTCCGATCATCGATCTTTACAGTCGAGATATCGTATGCTATGCGATTTGCGATCACCCAAGATTATCATTGGTCATGGATATGCTCGAAGATGCTTTGCGAGAGC
This sequence comes from Negativicutes bacterium, assembly GCA_035560855.1. Taxonomy (GTDB): domain Bacteria; phylum Bacillota; class Negativicutes; order UBA1444; family UBA1444; genus UBA1444. Next base: position 567 of record DATMYT010000097.1, read on the forward strand.
TTCCCGATGGAACGAACCTGATTCTTCATTCTGATCAGGGTTGGCAATATCAGCATAAGCATTATCAATATTTGTTGGCAGAGAAAGGTATCCTACAGAGCATGAGCCGCAAGGGAAACTGCCTGGACAATGCAGTGATTGAGAGTTTCTTCGGCGTCCTCAAAAGTGAGCTGCTCTATCTTCAGGAATTCGATTCCATGGAGCACTTCAAAGAAGAGCTCATTGCACACCTTGGTTACTACAACAACCGTCGTGTCAAGGTAAAACTAAAAAGCTTGCCACCCGCTCTTCACAGGCAACAAGCTCTTTTAGTTGCTTAATTCATTTTTGTCTAACTTTTTTGGGTCAGTTCACACCGGACGTGCCCTTCTTCAAATTACGCGTAAATTCCATTATTTTCTCCGTTTCGGATCAGATAAATTCATGGTTTCTTCATGGTATTTCCTTGAAAAATCTGCTATGATGCAGGTACATCAAAGCTTGCATGGTATGCACAACCTACCTACCCGGTATGTCCCAATCCCTAACAAGATTTACCATGCAAATTAGAAAGGCACTCTTCCCCCCGGCTGAGTGCCTTTCGCTATTTTGGGCACTCCGTAAGGAGTGTCTTTTTTACTTGCATACCTTATGCCGTTCTCTTCCAGAAATAGCAGGTGATGTAGGGCTGCAGGTTGTTGTGCGCCGCTCCGCTACCGTTGTTGCCAACCGAGCCGGTAACGGATCCTGTATGGTCATGCGAACCACCGTATCCCGTTGTCTGTCCGCTAGAGCTGCCACCACTGGTCATATAGTAATAAGTAGAGCCGGAACAGCTACCGACCTTGTACGATCCTGACGACGCCTGGTGGGTATGCGCACCATTGGCATTGATCGTTACCGATCCGCTAAACACGTGATTATGTGAGGGCAATTCCGCTGTCGACAGCGTGTGCGTGCTCGCTCCCCCGGTTTTCTCAGCGGTGTTGAAGTTCGTGTCGGACGTATTCACGCCCACCGGTACTCGCCCAGTACCCAGCGCGTCCATGTCCCACCGAGGAACGTGCTTTCATCTGCGGCAGAAACTGTCATAGCCTAACCATCTACTTGGACAAATCGATCAAGGGTGAATAGGTCTGCGAAGAGCTGTAAGAAATCAAGGCAGCCCGCGGGCTGCCAAATCGGATCAAGGTCGATAACGGGCCGGAGTTCATTTCACGGGCGCTGGACGCCTGGGCGTACTTCAATAAGGTCAAGCTCGATTACTCTCGGCCCGATACACCAACAGACAACCCGCACATCGAATCCTTCAACGACAGTTTCCGGGACGAATGCCTGAATATGAATTGGTTTATGTCTCTGGAGGACACCAGAGACATAATAGAGCGCTGGCGAAGGGACTATAACGAGTTCCGTCCGCACAGCGCACTTATAGTCGAATCTGGTTTGATAGCAGGCTCAGAAGCAGTCTGAATATCGATTCTTTCACATTATTGGCAGACTGCTAAATTTGGGACGGACACCTTAAGATCATAATTACTCTCTTTTGATTGACTTTCCTGAGGACAGATAGAATGTTGCCTTCCTTATCATTCGATTGAAACAGTTTATGCCACCACACCATCAATCGGATCATCTAGTCCGCGCGAATGATGATATATTGTTCTGGTGTACCGTTTTCGTCCCGTTGTGTAAGCTCCTCGAAGACAAGCAATACCATAGAATCTTTGCGTAGAGAGTTCAGGCTTTGCTGGTCGAAATAGCTTGAAGAAGTAATCACGCCTTGGTCATCCACGTAGTCGCCAATAAAACTTCCGCAAAGTGTGAGTAATTGTTGTCCGGATTGTTGACACGTATAAAACATTATAGAACCTAATGCCTGCCTGGAAATCGGATTTCCATCCAAATCAGTTAATTGAATGGTAAAATTATCGCTGTACACGCTACCTTCCACAATTAAAGCAGCAAACATTGGCATAGTTGCTTCCGACGCGCCGCTCGCAGAAATAACTTTAAAAGGATTTGAAGTGTATGTCTCATATCCTTCCAAGCTAACCGAATAGATATACGTTCCAGGTGCGACATCATCAATTTGCGTACATATGCCTTCGGCATCGGAGGTTACTTCCCGGACATCTCCTGTATCTGTATTCTTCAATTTGACGGAAGCGCCAGGCAACGGTTGATCTCCGATTAAGGGTTCCATAAAATTAGTGGCAACGCTTGCATACACATAGAACACGAAACTATTCGCTTCATATGTCGTTTCGGGGGCTTGTATGTCTGACATATTGGTTGAATCGTTCATCGGAATGATATTCGCAAGATACTGGCAGTGCGATTCCACCGTCAATGTGACTTCGCCGCAGACAGTTTGCGTTGCG
>DATMYT010000098.1:0-2356 GCA_035560855.1 Negativicutes bacterium
AAAACTAGCAAATCGGCTTTTCCCAGGATGATTCTTGTAAAAACAAAAATTCTATTGAGGTGAAATCAACATGAGTGATTTGAGCAACAAAGTTATTCTTACCATTGCACCGACTGGTAATGTTCCCACCCGTAAATTAACCCCGCACGTCCCGATGACCCCTAAGGAAATTGCCGCTGAAGCCTATGCTTGTTGGAAAGAAGGCGCTGCAGTCGTCCATATCCATACCCGAGACGCAGAGGGACTCCCGACTTCAGATGTTGAAGTCAATCGAGAAGTCATGCGTGAACTCGACAAATATTCCGACTGCGATATCATTCGCCAGGTCTCAACAGGTGGTCGTGCAGGCAAAAACTTCACGGAACGGGGACAAATGATTTGCCTGTCGCCAGATATGGCAAGCTTGGCCACCGGTTCATCCAATTTCCCGGCCAAGGGAAATTACAATGATCCGGAAACTGTGTCTTATCTGGCTGCCGAAATGTTGAACTACAACGTTAAACCGGAAATCGAAGTATTCGATACCGCCATGATTTGGAATGCCATCCGCTTGGCGGATAAGGGTGAAATCAAAACGCCGCTGCATTTTAATCTGGTGCTCGGCGTAGGTGGTTCACAACCGGCAACCGTTGATGCGTTAATGTACTGTTTTCAGCATTTGCCTGCCGGTTGCACATGGGGTGTTTCCGCCATAGGCAAAGATCATGTGAAGCTCTCAACTATAGCTTTGGCGCTAGGTGGAAATGTGCGGGTTGGCCTGGAAGACAACATTTATTTCTCAAAAGGCGTTCTGGCGACAAACCTATCTCTTTTGAACCGAATGAAGAATATTGCTTTAGCCATGGGCAAAGAAATTGCCACGCCAGCCGAAGCGCGGGAAATTCTCAGCCTAAGAAAATAATGATGGACGAACGGAGGAACTGACGTGAGTACCCTGACTAAAAAATGGTTGATTGTTCTTGGCAGTGGGTTGCTTGTTTACATTATTCCCGTTCCTGTCGGAGTAAAGCCTCTCGCCTGGAACTTGCTGGCAGTTTTTGTGGCGACCATCATCGGTTGCATTGTACAGCCAATTCCGCTAGGCGCGATTTCGCTAGCCAGTCTCAGTCTCCTCGGATTTCTTGGTCTGGCAAGTATGAATGAACTACTGGCTGGGTTTTCCAGCTCAACCATTTGGCTTATTGTCTCCGCCTTTTTACTGTCGCGCGGATTCAGCAAGACGGGACTGGGGCGGCGAATATCCTATCTGTTAATTCAAGGGTTCGGCGATAAAACATTGAAATTGGGCTTTGCAATTATGCTCAGCGAATATGTGTTCAGTCCGGCCACTCCATCGACAACTGCCCGTGGCGGCGCCATCGTGTATCCTATTGCCAAAAGTCTGGCCAGTGCTTTCGACTCGGAGCCAGGACCGACCGCCAAGAAAATTGGCGCGTATCTGATGCAGGTCGGGTTCCAGTCCAACTGCATGAGCGGAAGCTTATTCATGACAGCGATGATTGCAAACCCAATGATGGCTTTGTTTGCTCAGAAAGCCTTCGGCATTCAGATCAGCTGGATGGATTGGGCCGTTGCCGCTTTTGTGCCGGGTACATTGGCGATGATATTAATCCCGATAGTCCTTTATTATATTTTGCCGCCAGAGCAGAAGATAACGCCGGAAGCTCCTAAGTTTGCAGCAATAGAGCTGAAAAATATGGGGCCGATGACTCGGGATGAAAAGATCATGCTCGCTGTGTTCCTGGGCAGCATTCTGCTGTGGGCCACTGCCTCCATTACCAATCTGGACGCCACGCTCATCGCGCTGGGGAGTGGTTCAGTTTTGTTAGTGACTAATGTGCTGACATGGAAAGACGTACTGAACGAAAACGGCGCATGGGATGCCATGGTATGGGTCGGCGTGCTCAGCACCATCGCCGGATTGCTGAACAAACACGGTCTTATCGTCTGGTTCAGCAAATTGACTACCGCTTCACTGGTGGGTATCCCATGGATGTGGACACTGGTTGCAATCTTGGTAATCTATTTGTACTCTCATTACCTGTTTGCTTCGATTACCGGACATGTCGTCGCAATGTACCCGGCCTTTATTGCGGTAGCCGGAGCGGCTGGCGCGCCGCCCATGCTTGTGGCTTTGTCTCTGGGCTTCTTTTCCAACTTTTTTGCCTGCCTGACGCACTACGGAAACGGCGCTGGACCGATTTACTTCGGTTCCGGATACATGAGTCAGGCGACATGGTGGCGCGTCGGCTTCACCATGTCGGTGATTTATCTGGGCTGTTTTCTGGGGGTGGGGTTGCCCTGGTGGAAAGCCATCGGGATTTGGTGATAAGGGAAAACCTTTAGGCCTTCCAAC
>DATMYT010000099.1:0-7772 GCA_035560855.1 Negativicutes bacterium
GTCCGACCACGATAAAACGTGGCCGGACTTTTTTTGCGATTATGCTTTGATGACCGCCTTGGAGTTTATTCCTGATTTCCCTGCCGCACCAGCAGGAATGCGCCGGCCGCCGCCGTCAAGGGAATAGACAACACTAGCCCCACGCTTCCGACCAATGCCCGGACAAACTCCGTTACCAGTAAATCAAGATTAAAGATACGCAGCATGGACAGGTCCGGCTGTGAGGCGATCAACAACACCAGCGGCAAGGAACTGCCTGCATATGCCAAAATTAAAGTGTTGGCGTCTGTTGCCATTACATCGCGTCCCACGGCCATCCCAGAAGCAAACAATTCCCGTCGCGAAAGAGTACCGCAATTTCTCGCCACTTCCTGTTGGGCCGATGCAATGGAAATCGCAACATCCATAACTGCGCCGAGCGCGCCCAGTACTACGCCGGCAAACAAAATCCCTTGAAAATCTACGTGTTTTAGTACGGTCGCCTTCAGAATCATCGACTCTTCACTCGACAGGCCTGTAAGATGCATAAGTTTAATAGTCGCCCCTGCCAACAATCCTGCCGCAGCAACCCCCCCAAGAGTCCCAATAAACGCGGCCCAAGTCTTTGGCTCCCGGCCGCCGCTCACTGAGAATAAGGTAATCGCACTGATCAATATTGCTACAATGAAAGTCAGCAATAGAACATTAATCCCGCCAGCGAGCACCTGTCCCACAAATCCATAATACAAAATAACTAATGACGTTCCGATCACAAATACAGCCCGCAGCCCCACGCCACGTCCAAATAGAATCAGCATTACGATGAACAACCCCGCCAGCCAGAGAAGGCCGCTGCTCCGTTCATAGTCCGCAATGTTATACGTCATTTTGCCTGTCGGATCAACCATCAGTGCGAGAATCACGTTATCGCCCGGCTTCGCCATAATATTGTAAAAAGAACGATCCATGGTACGATTGATAATCACAACTTCCTGTCCCGCATCCGGCCCTGACGTCACCCTTGCCTTAATCAGCGTCGCGGCCAAGCCGCGTTTGGCTCGGGCAGGATCGACTTCCATCGGTTCTTCTGACAACACAACTCCCTTAAAATACTGGATTTTCGGAATGTCATCCGTCGAAGACGGGGTTTTGGCGTCGACAACTGAGCTTAGCCACAAAAACCCCGCCATTACTATTAGCGCCATCCATAGGATCAGCGCGGTTTTTCGCATCATCTTTTTATCCTCCATCTTCCGTTTCCTATGTTTATTGTATCGTACTGCGCAAAAAAAGGCATCTGGCAAGTAACTGCCAGATGCCTTTGATTACAGTAATATCAGGACTAGCGACAAAATTACCGGAACACAAATGCGTAGATGATAAGCAGTCCGGTCTGCGCCAGCGCCACCACATATCCGTTCCGCATCATCGCTTTTAAATTGTTCGACTGTGCAAATCCCATCATTGCCACCATGTTACTACCTGGAATGATAAAATTGGTAACTCGGGTCGCAACGATCAACGCCACAGTCCAGGCGATCATCGACACATTATATTCTTTCAACAGGGATGCAAACATCTTGTTTAATGTCACCAGTTCGGCTACCACTGCGCCTGAAATACCAAACGCGCCGATCGCTCCGCCCGCAATAACCACAGCGACTTTTCCGCCAATGTTGATCATCGGCATCAACATATAGGTAAGCGCTTTAAATCCTCCAGCCAGTTCAACATAGTTGATAAAAAGTTCCAGCAGAATGAATAACAGATAAAGTCCGACATTGCCTGCCATTCCTTTTACAATGGATTTACATACCGAATCAAATTTCATTCCTCCCACCATACCGACCACAAACGAAAGAATCAGCATGACCGAAATTACAAAGGGAGTTGCGGCTTTTGCATAGATTCCGTAGGCGATCAAGGTTGCGAACAGCACGATAAAAGCCGTAGTGGCCCGCTGACTGTGAGCAGTGGGATGAAACGTCTCGATTTCTTTTCCCACGGCCATACCCGCAGGCATCTTTTCCACCGTGCTAAGCTGAATGCGTTGCACCATGAACCATGTTACCAATAAAGTAACAAAGGCGATCGGCAGAGCCGCTGTCACCATCATTGTTCCATAATCCAACTTGGTCAAGCCAATCAACGTCACCACGGGAGGCGTAAATGGCCCTAATGTGAGGGCTTCTTCTCCGACCGACTGATAAAGAACCGCCACCGCGGCTGGCGTAAGTCCTACTGCTGCGGCAATGGGGTTGACAATCGGCGCAATGATGGCCACGCCCCCCGCCATTGTTCCCAAAAGTCCCACAATGACCATCGTCGCCATCATGATGCCCAACATGGCTTTTTTCTGAGTATTGACCCCAATGCTGTAAATAATTTTGTACACCAGCGTATGAGCCACTTTGGTTTCTGACAAGACTTCGCCGAGGCCTCGCCCCAGCATGATGATCAAGCCCACCAATCCGAGAAACGAGCCCATCGCCTTAGACAAATCCGTTCCTACCGCCACCAAACTTTTAGCATTAATAATAGCGCCCAGTACAACACAAATAACGGTAGCCGGGAGCGGGTCCATCTCCCGCAGGACCAAAACAATATAAAGCAACAAGGGAATGAGTCCGATTAAACCCCACCAGATATTAAATCCCGCATCAGTCATTTTTTCACGCCTCCTATCTGTTTTTTCGCAGCACTTCGCCCCGACCTGTTCCAGTCAGGCGCGAATCCCGGACCGCCACGGTCCCGTTCACAAACACATACGGAATTCCTTCGGGATATTGGTGTGGATTGGCAAAATCAGCCTTATCAAGGACTGTGGCGGGATCGAACACGACAAGGTCCGCCTTCATGCCAACCTTGACCAATCCCCGGTCTGGTGACCGCAAAATCTTTGCCGGCAACCCGCTCATTTTATGAACAGCCAGTTCCAGCGAAATCAGTTTCTTTTCCCGTACGTAGCGCCCAAGAACCCGCGGGAAGGTTCCATAGGAACGAGGATGCACATTTTCCGCACTATCGAGTTTTGCACTCATTACCTGACCATCACTGCCGACAGACACATTCGGGCTTTGCATGATACCGTTCAGATCGACTTCTCCCAAGGAGAAATAGACGGCATTGACCTTGGCAACTTCCTCGATCAGTAATTGCCGTACAGCTTCTTCCGGCGCCAGATTGCGCGCCGAAGCAACGTCCTCAATGGTTTTCCCCACCCATTGTTGATTTTGCGCTGTCTTCAACACAGAAATTTTTACCCGGTCCGGTCCGCCGCGCACAGTCATTTCCTTCAAAATCGCTGTCAAAATTCGTTCCCGCAGATCAGGCGCTTCCAGTCGCTTCAATAGCGCAGTAATGCCGCCATCCTGGGCCCAACCCGGAACTAAAGCAGAAAGCGAAGTTGCCGTCGCTTCGTAGGGGTACTGGTCGGCCCAGATATCCACGCCCTCAGCCCGTGCCGCCTCAATTCGGCGTAGCGCTTCCATTCCCTGTCCCCAGAACGGTTTCCCTATTGCCTTGAGATGTGAGACTTCCACCCGTGCACCACTTTCACGACCCAATGTGATCGCTTCTTCAATCGAAGCCATCAACGTCGCACTTTCACCGCGTACATGGCTGCTATAAAGAGCCTCATACTTTGGCAGTACTTTGGCAAGCTCGATCAGTTCCGCCGCTTTGGCAAAACTGCCCGGCGGATACACAAGCCCGGTAGACATTCCCCATGCGCCCTGCTGCAGGGATTTATCCAGCATCTCCTGCATTAGCGCCATTTCTTCTGGTGTCGGCAGGCGATCATCCCATCCGATGGCAGCGATACGAACCGCACCCTGCGCGACCAACGGCGCCAAATTGATGCCCGGGGTCAGTTTCTCCACCGCCACAGCAAATCCGTCGAAGTCTGTCCACTTTATGCCGCCTTCCGGCAAGGATCCACTGAGCGTTCCCAGATAAGACTCCAGGTCGGCAAATCGAGCCGGGGTGGCAGGAAACGGGCCGACGCCACAGTTGCAAGTCACTTCGGTCGTAACCCCCTGCATTATCTTGCTGTCGCCCTGTGGATTGTCAAATATTTTTCGGTCCGAGTGCGTATGCAGATCTATAAAGCCTGGTGCGACAACCAGCCCGGACACATCGATTTCCTCTCCAATGATGCCGGGTTCCACTTTTCCGATCGCACGAATTTTGTCGCCATCAAGCCACACATCGCCCTGATAACCGGGAGTTCCTGTCCCATCCACTATAGTTCCGCCACGCAAAACGATGTTTCCCATGTTTATGCCTCCTTTTTTATAAAAAAATCCGGCGGAACAGAAACATCCATTTAAGGTAGGATGTCTGTTGCGCCGGATTTCATTCACGAGCAGCAAATGAAGCAGCTTATGTTAACTTTTGGTGCGAATTGTATCACGAGCGCGGATCTTTGTCAATTAGGACTGGCGCTTAATTCATCTTGTCGGGTTAAATTATCACCCCGAACGCCTTTTTTGTATAAGCGAAAACGCCGTTGCGCATCCCGAAAAGCAACCATGATCGCTTTTTGAGAAGCACCAAAATAGCGATTTTCAATTTCATTGCGGATCAGCTCCCCATCCGTTTCAAGATTTCGCCCTTGAAACAATTCGTCCAAAAAATCGTAAGTGCTTTTCATCACCATCGTACTCCCACAGGAGTGAATCATTCCCGTATCTTTATCCACAGTAAACCCCAGTAAAAACCTTCCATACTGCTGCGTAATCGGATTATGTTGCTGTGACTTGGCGATGCCTATGATATAAATTGTATTAGGTCCGTACACACCATATACCTCCCATAAAGTCTTGTCCTGCGCCAACGGCAACAGAGAAAAAGGTAAAAAAACAAGGCGATGGATTATCCACCGCCAACGAGCTTCATTGCTCAGTCGTACTGTGTCAGATTATATTTTTCGATGATGCGGAGAACTCCATTAGCATAGGCCCATGGATTGTCCGTAGCGTAGCGGGATGCGATGGAGTGGATAAAAGTATAGACATTGGAAGTATCCTTATATTTATAAGCAGGATTGCGGTTGATATTGAGCGCATAATCTTCAAAGCAGTCCTGCATGGACTCATACGCCTGAAACTTCCCAATGATCATGTAGCGACCCGAGCCCGAGCCTTCCGGCGTCAATTTTTCGAAATATCGTCCGCTGCGCCATTTTTTACCTAATACATTATTATACTGACGCACCGGATTGCCATTGATGTCTTGCGCATCCAAATGCTTGCCGAATCCAGTTTCGCGGCAACTCTGAGCAATCGCAACAGATGGAAACAGCCCGTGAGCCTTGACCCGCTGTGCATAGGGAGCGATAGTTTCAATATATTGCTCCGGGCTCATCGCCTGGCAGAGCGTTACGTTGAACAACATTCCCAGCAGGAAAACTCCTGTCAGGATCCATTTCACGAGAAACTCCTCCTCTGCGGTTGTGATTCCCATTACATTCTATCTATCGTAAAAAAATGTATTCTACAAAAGTACGCAAACTCCTTCATTTGTTTCGCAAAATGACGCTTAAAATTCTGATATACTTTATTCAATAATGGTTTTAGCGAAGGTGAATATTCTATGATGCAAAAAAGCGCCAACATGTCACTTTTAGTCATGTTGCGGACACCAAATCAAATCTATCTTGCGCCGAGTCCTTTGCTGCGCAGATATGTTGCCCATTATACGATTTCTTTTGCCAATAACAGTATTGGGCCGAAAAATCTGACGTTAATTCCCGATGCAAGTGGTTGTGCAATCTTCTCCTATGATGGTTCCCTTTTTACCAGCATGCTCTGGGGCGCTACTACAAAAACAGTTATCGTAAAAAACGATGTCAATGAGTATCCTTTTCGGCTGTTTATCGAATTTTTGCCGGGCGGGCTTTTTTGCTTTACGAAGCTACATCAGGCAGAGTTGACAGACAGACAGATACCGCTAACCGACATCGACAATCAGCTACATTCTCAGATTGCCGATGCGTTTGAGCGTGTAACGGACCTCCGCCATTTTATTGCGCAGCTTGATTCCATTCTTTTATCTTTGATTATGAATAAGCCAAAAAGAATTCTGCCTCCGGCGGTGTTGTCCGCACTCGACACTATAACCTGCCGCAAGGGGTGTTTATCTCTCAAGGAATTGGCGACCTTGGAATATTACAGCAGCAAACAACTGAATCGACTATTTAATGATTATTTGGGAACATCCGTAAAAAAATTCTCGACAATTTTTCGCATCAATCACGTACTGCAACAAATGAAGGAAGGACGTCACACTTTTTTGGATATTGCCCAAAGTGCAGATTTCTATGACCAGGCTCACTTCATCCACTCATTTAAAGATTTCTGCGGCACAACTCCCCAAAAGTATATTGAAAGCATGTCCACTTTTTACAATGAACCTTTCAAATTTTGATGTACGATAAAAGCATAATTTTGGGGAAGAGGAGATAAACCATGAAATTTTCCGGTCCGCTGATCGCTGTAAGCGATATTGAAGTCTCTAAAAAATTTTACCAGGAAGTTATGCATCAACAAATCGTTCTCGACTTCGGCATCAATGTTACTTTTGACGGGCATTTTTCTCTGCAGGCTGATTTTGCCGAACTGGTTGGGTTCAATAAAAACGAACTGATTCCAGGATCAAAGAGTTTCGAACTGTACTTTGAAGAAGAAAATCTGGATCAATTTGTCCAACATCTAAAAACTCACCCCGCAATCAAATACGTTCACGACGTAAAGGAATATCCCTGGGGACAACGGGTCATCCGGTTTTATGACCCCGACCAGCATATGGTTGAAGTGGGAGAAAGCATGGAAAAAGTCGTTCAACGCTTTTTGGCGCAGGGATTATCTGTCGAAGAAACCGCCACTCGCACGATGTTCCCGATTGAGTTTGTGAGGAATTGCCAACAATCCAACTAGCAGGAAGAGAAAAAGGGGCATCTCCGTCAAGGAGCTGCCCCTTTTTCTCTTCATTTTCTCTTGCCGCTAAGTGTCACGCCCACCTTATCCTGCCCATTGTAGATTACGCCGCTGAACGAACCATCCGGCAAAAATTCGCAGATGACCCTGCCCGCCTCACTTGGCGGCGTATGTGTTGGGGGTTCGCTCCACCACCCTTTGAAAGTTCTTCCGCTACCAACGAAAGAACCGACAACCTTAGCCAGCACTTTCCCTTCCTTTAGCAGCGAAAAATCAATTTTCCCATTTGCATCTAGCGAACCGGAAATAACGGCTTGAAGGCCATAGTGAAATCCACTCAGTTGCGTTCCAGTTCGTTTCAAGGCAATGTTACCAACCGTAGTGGTCCATGTTCCCGACAGTGCTACACCGGGATCGCTCACCGGCCGTTCTGCCTCAATAATTCCCGTTTCTTTCCCATTGCTGTCAAAAATCTTCCCCACAAACTGTTTGCCATCGTTCGACAGAGCAACCTCAAATCGTCCCGCATCATTGGGGGCTCGATATGTTGGCGGTTCACTCCACACGCCGCCGCTTTTTTGTCCGACAAGGACTCCCTCTATTTTTCTTGATGAAATTGGGAAAAAGCCCGTCAGCTGATTTCCGGCAATTTCGATCTGCAACTCCCCCATATTCGTATTCCACAGGCCCGAAAAAGTTGGCGTTGCCGCAGTTCCTACCTGCGCGGGGACTACGATCAGGAATGTCAGGAGTAAAACCAAACAACCTACGTTTAGCTTTTTCACAAAAACTCCCCTTCCCTTTTATTTTCAAAGTTTCTAACGCATGTGCCCTATGTCGGAAAATATACTACTG
>DATMYT010000100.1:0-6638 GCA_035560855.1 Negativicutes bacterium
CCGATGAACCCCGGAAAAATCAAAACACGGGAGGTTGATGAACAAACATGAAAACCAGAAAATTCCTGATCCTCATGACCGTGGTCATGGCGCTGGCACTCGTTCTTTCCGGTTGCGGCGGTAAGAAAGAAGAACCAAAGAAAGACGCACCGAAGGCGGAAAAACTGAAAGTGGGCTTTGTTTACGTAGGGCCGGTAGGCGATGGCGGCTGGACTTATGCGCATGATCAGGCCCGTAAATATCTTGAAAGCAAAATGCCTGATGTGCAGACAGTATTCGTGGAATCCGTGCCGGAAGGTGCAGACTCCGAGCGCGTTATTACCCAGCTGGTGGAGCAGGGCGCCAAGATTATATTTACTACCAGCTTCGGATACATGGATCCTACGCTTAACGTAGCTAAAAAATATCCCAATGTGACTTTCATGCACTGTTCCGGCTTTAAAACCGCGCCGAATGTCGGCACCTATTTTGGCCGGATGTATCAGGCTCGTTACCTGTCCGGCATTGCGGCGGGCAAACAGACGAAAACAAACGTGATCGGCTACGTTGCGGCGTTCCCGATTCCGGAAGTTGTTCGTGGTATTAACGCTTTTACAATGGGCGTTCGCTCCGTAAATCCACAGGCCAAGGTAAAAGTGATTTGGACCAATACCTGGTATGATCCAGCTAAAGAAAAGCAAGCGGCGATGTCCGTGCTTGATGCCAACGCCGATGTTGTAACCCAGCATCAAGATACCCCCGGCCCGATGCAAGCAGCGCAGGAAAAAGGCAAATTCGGCATTGGCTACAATACCGATATGAGCAAGATGGCGCCGAAGGCTGTTTTGACATCGCCGGTGTGGAACTGGGGCCCATACTACGTGGCAGTCGTGGAAAGCATCAAGAACAAGACTTGGAAAAACGACCAATATTGGGGTTCCATGAAAGAAAATGTGGTCGATCTTGCTCCGTTTGGTCCGATGGTGACGGACGAGACCAAGACACTGATCGCCGATGCGAAAAAGAAAATTGTTGACGGGACAATGGACGTATTCTGGGGTCCGGTGAAAGATCAGAGCGGCACGATAAGAATTGCGGCCGGTCAGAAAATGTCGGATGCCGATATGCTTGGATTTAACTGGTTTGTTGAAGGCGTTGACGGAACCATTTCCAAATAACTTTGTGATATAATAGAAAAAATAACCAACGGCGAAGAGCCGGGAGGATGCCTTCCGGCGCTTTGCCTTTCTGGAGCGATCTGAAAGATGACACAACCGCTGGTTCAGATGCGGGGCATTGTAAAAAAATTTCCGGGCGTAATGGCGAATGACCATGTGGATCTCGACATTTATGCGGGTGAAATCCATGCGCTGCTGGGCGAAAACGGCTCCGGCAAGAGTACGGTCATGTCTGTGTTGGCAGGCCTCTATAAACCGGATGCGGGCGAAATCCTAATCGATGGCGTTCCTTTTTGTTTTGGATCGCCTCGCGAGGCGATCGCAGCCGGGGTCGGCATGGTTCATCAACATTTTAAACTGGTGGAACCCTTCACGGTGTCCCAGAACATGCAACTGGGCGAACGGCAGGGTTCATTTTTGCTTTCTGATGCCGGCATACGCAATGAGATCAAAAAATTTGAAAAGTGTTTTGGGTTGGCTATTGATCCGGATGCGCCGGTATGGCAGCTATCTGTTGGTGAAAAACAACGGGTGGAAATCGTTCGCATGTTGTATCGTGGGTCGAGAGTCTTGATTATGGATGAACCGACGGCAGTCCTCACACCACAGGAAGCAACGGAACTGTTTGTAAATATGAAAAAAATGGCTGCTGCCGGGTGTGCAGTGGTCTTTATAACACATAAGATGAATGAAGTGCAGGAAGTAGCCGACCGGGTGACCATTCTGCGGAGCGGGAAAGTTAGCGGAAGCATGTTGTGCCGCAATGTTCACGCGCAGGAACTGGTGTGGCTAATGTTAGGCCGCGAAATTGTCATGAATGCGGATCGGTGCGCACACGGCGAATGCGGGGCGGAAGTGGTCCGTATGGAAAATGTGAATGCGCAGAACGCCAGCGGGCGGGTAGGATTGAACGAGGCGTCTCTGTCACTGCATGCAGGACAGATTTTCGGAATTGCCGGCGTAGCTGGAAACGGACAGAAAGATCTGGCAGAGGTGTTGGCCGGCCTGCGGACTGTTACGTCGGGGACTGTTGAGTATCTTGGTGAAGTGGTGACCAATCTGTCGCCTGCGGAACTGATTCGTCGAGGAATTAGCTATGTGCCGGAAGATCGACTAGGCATGGGGTTGGTTCCCGGGCTGGATGCCGTGGAAAATATGTTGCTCAAAAGTTATAAGAAGCCGGAATTTTCCGGGCACGGCCTGATTAATCGACAGGCTGCGGAAACATGGACGGCGGACATAGTTAGGCAATATAACATAAAACTGGCGGGGTTGACTCAGCCGGTGAGATCGATGTCCGGCGGTAATCTGCAAAAATTACTGCTGGCCCGTGAAATTGCCGGATGTCCTAAGCTGATTGTCGTTGTATATCCGGCGCGCGGACTGGATGTCGGCGCTACCGAGTCCATTCACAAGCTTCTGATGGAGCTGAGGGACCAAGGAGCCGCAATTTTGCTGATATCCGAGGACCTTGACGAACTAATGAAACTATCGGACCGGGTGGGCGTGATGTTCGGGGGGCGGATCGTCGGCAATTTTGCCATTGAAGAAGTGGATCTGGAAGAAGTGGGATTGTTGATGATGGGTATGTGTAGGACCCGAGAGGAGCGCATTCATGGCGATGGCCGTTAAGTTTGAGAAGCGGTTAAATCCGTCGGTCGCAATGAATGTGGCTGTGCCGGTGCTGTCGGTGTTGGCGGCGTTCGTAGTTGGTGCGGTGTTTCTTTCGTTGACAGGCCGTGACGCTATTGAAGTTTATGAAGCCATGTTCAAGGGGGCCCTCGGTTCCCAATATGGATTGTCAGAGACCATCGTCAAGGCGATTCCCTTAATGCTTTGCGCGCTTGGAATATCGGCGGCGTTTCGGATGCAGTTGTGGAATATCGGCGCTGAAGGCCAATTTTATATGGGTGCTTTTGCGGCCAGTTGGCTGCCGTTGACGTTTCCCGAATTACCGATGTTGTTGATGTTGCCGGGAATGTTGGTGCTCGGCGCTGCAGCCGGGGGGTTGTGGGGGTTGGCGCCAGCGGTGCTTCGGGCCCGTTGGAAAGTTAATGAGATTATTACGACGCTGATGTTCAATTATGTGGCGATTCTTTGGGTCGATTATCTGGTGTACGGTCCATGGAAAGATCCCAAGGGCTTTAATTTTCCCTTGTCGGCAAAATTTCCTCCAGCGGCGTCACTCCCAACAGTTGGCGATTCACGGATTCATTTTGGTTTGCTTATGGCAATTCTATTGGCGATTCTATTCTGGATCGTATTTGAAAAATCACGGTGGGGTTATGAGATTAAAGTGATCGGCTCAAGCGAACCGGCGGCGCGTTATGCGGGAATGGATATCCGGCGAAACATTTATTGGGTAATGATCCTTTCGGGGGCAGTCTGTGGGTTGGCGGGAATGGCGGAAGTCAGCGGGATCGTCGGTCGGCTGCAACCAGGGTTAAGTCCGGGATACGGCTATACCGCCATCATCGTGGCCTGGCTCAGCAAGCTTCATCCGGCGGCGATTCTGGTGGTTGCAGTTTTGTTCGGCGCATTGCAGGTCGGAGGGTTCTTTGTGCAGACGATGGGCGTTCCGGCTTCGGTGGCTTCCATGTTGCAGGGGGCGGTGCTGTTTTTCGTGGTAGGCGGCGAATTTTTGACGAAATATCGGGTTGTCATTGACCGGAAAGAGGCGGCGTGATGGGCGAACAAGCATTTTTCATCGCGATACTTTCTTCGGCGGTCATTGCAGGAACACCGATTTTATATGCGGCGTTGGGTGAACTGATTACAGAGAAGGCAGGAGTGCTGAATCTCGGAGTCGAAGGCATGATGCTCATTGGCGCTGTATCCGGCTTTATGGCTGCGATCGTAACGGGAAACAGTTGGATCGGGTTTGTGATGGCAATGCTGGCCGGTGGTGTGATGGGACTCATTCATGCCGTTTTGACCGTGTCTCTCCGGGCCAATCAGGTCGTCAGCGGATTGGCGTTGACGCTTTTTGGGTCAGGACTGAGCGGCTATCTGGGGAAATCATATATCGGAATTCCGGTGGCGGAACCATTCCGAAGTCTGCCGTTGCCGGTTCTCGGCGATATTCCATTTCTCGGTCCAGTATTGTTTCGCCACGATGTTTTGGTTTATGTGAGTTGGGGGTTGGTGCTGGTATTGTGGTTCTTTTTAAAGAGAACCCGGGCCGGCCTGTTTTTACAGGCGATCGGCGAAAACCCGGGGGCCGCGGATTCCCTCGGCATCCATGTGTTTGCGCTGCGATATTTGTATGTCATTGTGGGCGGCATGTTGTGCGGTGCGGGGGGCGCGTATTTGTCCTTGGCGTCTGCGCCCAGCTGGCTTGAAAACATGACAGCTGGACGGGGCTGGATTGCTGTTGCGTTGGTGATTTTCGCCTTATGGCGTCCAGGCAGGGCGCTGGTCGGGTCGTACTTGTTCGGGGGGATTGACGCGCTCGGTTTTCATCTGCAGGCGGCAGGAGTTCTTTTGTCGCACTTTTTTTTGCAGATGCTGCCGTATATATTTACCATCACGGTCCTGACGGTGGTCATGGCCAAACGCGGCGGCCGCCTGGCGGCGCCGGGCGCTTTGGGCGTGCCGTATGACCGGGAAGAAAGATAACAGTGGGGAGAAGAAATTGAAAGAATTACAGGAACGAATTCTCGCTGATGGACAAGTCATCGGCAACAACATTTTGAAAGTCGACGCTTTTCTAAATCACCAGATTGATCCGCAATTTATCCTGCGGCTGGGAGAAGAGCTTGCACAGCGCTTCAAGAATGAAGGCGTAACAAAAGTGCTGACGGTCGAGGCATCCGGAATTGCCGTGGCCATGGCAGTGGCGCTGTCATTGGGGGTACAGGTGGTGTTTGCCAAGAAGAAACAGGCGCTCACGCAGGAAGGCGATGTTTATTCCGCCCCGGTATTTTCCTTCACTCGCAAGGAACATTTAGAGATTACGGTGGCCCGCTGCTTTTTGTCGGCGGACGACGTTGTGCTGATTATTGATGATTTTTTGGCCCACGGGGAAGCCCTGAACGGCTTGATTTCCCTGGTAGCGCAGGCTGGTGGAAAACTGGCGGGCGCTGGGATCGTCATCGAAAAGCGATTTCAAAAAGGCGGCGATGCCATCCGCGCAACTGGTGTGCGCGTGGAGTCTTTGGCGGCTATTGAACGGATGAAACCCGGAGAAGTGATTTTTGCATAAAGAGGAGTTTTGAATATGAATTTTCGCAAGACATATGTATGGATGACATTACTGATTCTGATGGCGCTGGCTACAACTGCCTGCGCTTCACCTCCCCAAGAAGGGCGCATGGTACGGGGGAATCCTTCCGCGCCGGTGACCATAGTGGAATTTACGGATTTTCAATGCCCATATTGCGCCAATGGCGCTCGGACGGTCAGCGCTATGATGGCAAAATATGAGGGAAAGGTCAAGCTGATTGTCAAGCACTATCCCCTGCCGTTCCATCCGGTGGCGTTGCCGGCAGCTCTTTACTTTGAAGGAATTGCGCTTCAGAGCCCGGAAAAAGCATGGCAGTTTTATGATGCGGTGTTTGCCAACCCCGGCCGACTTAGTGAAGGCGAAGACGCTTTGAAAACGGTGGCCGCAGAATTGGGCGTGGATATGCAAAAACTGGAGAAAGATGTCCGTAGTCCTGAGACTTACAAAAAAATTGCCGCTGACAAACAAGAATTTGAAGCAGCCAAATTTGACGGGGTACCGGTGTTTATCATCAATGGTACAGCTTTGGTAGGCGCTCAGCCACCACAGGCGTTCATTGAAGTTATTGACGCCGCGTTGAAATAGGACACTGAGGTATTGAGCGGACAAGGCTTGTTGATTTTGCTTGTCGCCGCGACGGCGTTCTCCACGCTGGCGATTTTTATGAAAGTGGCTTTTGGCGCGGGTGTAAACCTGACCACATTGCTGGCGTTTCGGTTTCTGTTCTCGGCGCTACTGTGCTTTTGCGCTCTGGTTTTTACGAGGAAGAGCGTGGCATTGCCGCGGGGCCAGCGATGGCGGATACTAGTTCTGGGCGGAGTCGTTCATGTCGCGGTATCCATTTTATACACTCTTTCAGTTCAACAGTTGCCGGCTTCACTTACTGGACTGATTTTTTATCTGTATCCGGCCATCGTGACTGGGTTGGCAGTGTTGATCGGTTGGGAAAAAATGAACCGACTGAAGTTGACTGCATTGGTGGTCTGCTTTTTTGGGCTTTTACAAGTGCTGGGAATTTCTTTTGGCATCGTATCAACTTCCGGCTTGATGTTTGGTGTGGCTGCTGCGTTTGGGCAGGCCTGCCATGTATTATTGAGCCATGCGATTGTGGCGAATCTCTCGCCGCTTCTGGCGGTGGGATGGTCGGCGCTCACCACATCCGCTGTTTTCTTTATCTATGGAGTGGCATTTGGCGAGTTGCAGTGGAGTTTGACGCTGCTTGCCTGGGGGGCGATTTTCGGCACCGCTTTTTTTGC
>DATMYT010000101.1:0-4791 GCA_035560855.1 Negativicutes bacterium
TAGTAGACCCCCGTCTGTGTGAACTGGCTAAAATCGCCGACGAATGGGTTCCCATTCGTCCGGGAACCTACTTGGCTTTTTTTCTTGGCATCGCCCATACACTCATCAGTGAAAATCTCTACAATAAATCTTTTGTGCAAAAGTATGTTTTTGGCTTTGAAGAATTTTGGGCTGCCAATCGAGATTTTTCCGCCGATAAAGCAGCCATCATCTGCGATATTCCTGCCACCAAGATTCGGGAAATCGCTCGCGATCTGGCAAAAAACGCTCCAGCAGCTTTTCTTGATCCCGGCTATCATGGGTTGCACAATCACTATGTAAGCAGCACTCAGATCGCCCAGGCCAACGTCATCGTCAACGCCCTGCTTGGCAATTTCTATCAGCACGGGGGCTTGATGCCGTCGGCCCGACCCACTATTGGCAGCCTCAAACAGGCAAAGCGTTTGCAACCGGAAAAAGGACCTCGCGCTGATGGCGCCGGTGTTCCCAATGAGTATCCCACGGTAGAAACCAGCCGAGGAATTGCCCAGCAAATGCCGGACTTGATTGCCAATGGAAAGATCAAAGCGGTTTTTATGTATCATTTTAATCCGCTACGGACTGCACCGGATCCGGAGTATCAGAAAGGAATCGCCAAAGCGGAGCTGGTCGTTACTATTCCCGTTGACTGGAACGAGTCTTCCTACCACACTGCTCACTACATTCTACCGGAACACTATTTTCTGGAGAGAATGGAAGCCCCCAAAGCGGTTTCCGGCAATATCAGCCATGATTACCCGCAAATTTCCATGCGAATGCCCGCCGTTAAAGCTCTGCACAATACCAAGCCGCTGCTGGAAATCATGCAGGGATTGAGCAAAGCCATGAAAATTGACGACCTCTACCCATTCACGGTAGATGATGAAATCAATGCGGCGATTCTGCCACTTGGGATCGACAAGACTCGCCTGCAGACCGAGGGCTGTATCGAACTGCCGACCCCCATCAAACCTGGCTTTCCCGAAAAAGACGGCAAGCCGGCATGCGGTACCTTTACCGGAAAGATTGAGTTTACCATTGGCGTTTTTAAACTCCACGGACGCCCTGGTGTGCCAACTTGGATTCCGCCGCTTGTCAGTCCCACCGGTGAAAATGAATTTCGCCTCATTCACGGCAAACAACCTTGGCACTCCCATTCGCAGACCAACAATACTCCGTATTTACTTGAAATGACCAAGAGCTACAACGGAACCTGGATGTGGATGAACCGAAGCCGTGCTGAAAAACTCGGGATTAATAACGGCGACACTGTTACGGTTGAATCAAAAATCGAATATCCCGGTCAATCACCACGAAATGTGAAAAAAAACATGCAGATCAAAGTCACGGATATGCTGTATCCTGAATGCGTCTGGATTTCTTCTGCACATGGTTGTTTTTCCCCCAGCATGACCTACGGCTATGGCAAGGGCGTCAACTACAATGACTTCGCACCATCCCGCGTCGAACCGCTATCCGGCGGCTGCATGGTCCAGGAAGTGATCGTCAAAGTTCGGAAGGGGGCCATGTGATGCCCAGCTATGCTATGGTGATTGACGCCTCCAAATGCACCGGCTGCGGCGCATGCCGCGTGGCCTGCCAAATGCAGTGGCAACTACCGCCGGATCGTTTCTATAACCGTCTGGAATTTCGAGAGAAAGGCCGCTATCCCAAAGTAAAGCAGGAGATCTTTCCCGTACAGTGTATGCACTGTGACAATCCAGCTTGCCAGACGGTCTGTCCAACGAACGCCACCTATAAAACCTCCGATGGCATTGTTCACGTCGACCCCGAAAAATGTATCGGCTGCAAAATGTGTATGACCGCCTGTCCATACGACGTCCGTCAGACCAACGAAAAAGGGATTGTTGAAAAGTGCCGTTTCTGTGACGATTATATTGCCAAAGGCGAGCAGCCTCCCTGCGTAACGACCTGTATGAACACCGTCCGCGTCTTTGGCGATCTTGATGATCCCCAGAGTGAAATTCGGGCCCTGCTGGATGAAAAGCAGGTATATACCCTGCTGCCACACATGGGCACCAAGCCCCGGGTATATTATGTCCGAAAATAATATAGCCTCTGCAAATCTTTTTCTTGAAATGGCTGCTTTCTGGCGACCGCCTGATGAAGAATTCTGGAACAACATTTCATCCGGCTGCATTGACAGTGAAATTTCCGAACTGGTGAAACAAGCCAAACTTTTACCTGAATGGGCTATGCAGAAAACCTTTCAGGCCTCCCTGCCGCCGCTTGCCGTACTGCAGTCCTTTTTTATCCGCTGTTTCATTGGTATTGGAAAAAAAACCGCTCTCCCGGTCGAGTCAATCTATAAAAAATGGACGGAAGACCCGACTGCCCGCTTACCGATCGCAGGAAGCACCGGCTACCTGATGGGAGACCCCGCTCTTCACGCCCAATACTTGCTGGAGCATTATGGGCTATGCGTACCGCCCGACTACCGGATGATGCCGGACCATCTGTCCCTGTTGCTGGAGCTTGCGGCATTTCTGCTGAAAAATCGAACAAGTGCCGAAGCACGAACTTTTTTGGCCCAACACCTCGATTGGTTGGATCAACTGCTACAAGCCGTAAACGAAGTGGAGTCCGAAAACGAACAGGATCATCAAGCCAAATGTTTTTACCAGTTAGCCCTGCAGATTCTTCAGCAAGTGGTGGATTGCCAGTTGAGAAACTATTCCAATGCCTGTGATTAAATTAGTACACAAAAAAAGAAGGGGGATTTCACAATGTTTCAATTCACAAACAAAAAACTAGTAACTTGGGTTGCCCTGCTCGTCCTCGTTGTGTTTGCGGCCGGTTGCGGCTCATCGTCGGCTCCTGCGCCTGCCCCTGCTGCTCCTGCAACCTCCGCGCCCGCTGTTGACAAAGCTACCGTAACCAAAGATGCGGCCTGGGATGCTTACAAAAAATTGGTTGCCGAGGTCGGGGCCAAAACATTCCCGCTTGACCCCGCCAAAGCCAAAGAAGTGCTTACCGGCAATGAAAGCAAATATTTGGTCGTTGACCTTCGCACTGCTGAAGATTATGCCAAAGGACATGTAAAAGGTGCAGTAAATATTCCACTCGGGCAGTTGCCGCAAAATCTTGATAAACTGCCGATGGACAAAACATTGATGTTATATTGTTATTCCGGCCAAACATCCTCTATGACCATGGTTCCTCTCAAAGCCTACGGTTATAAAGTAGTCTCCATCTCCCGCGGTTTTCCATCAGTCGAAAAAGCCGGTTTTGCTGTGGACACCGTAGCCGTCGCTTTTACGCCGGTCGCCGCCAAAGCTCCGGCTGATCCCAAGACAGCAGCCGCGCAGGAAGGCTTGAAAGAAGTATTGGATTCTCTGGTTAAACAGTTTGCCGCAAAAACACTCATCGTTCCCGGTAAAGATGTCAAGACTCTCGTTGATGCCAGCGCCGACAAATACTACATCGTAGACCTTCGGGCCGCAGATGACTATGCCAAGGGATATGTGAAAGGCGCTGTCAGCGTTCCGCTCGCCAATCTGGCCGATGCGATGAAATCTTTCCCGAAAGACAAAACAATCGTCGTGTACTGCTACAGCGGCCAAACTGCCGCCATGGCCACCGTACCTTTGAAAGCTGAAGGCTTTAAACTGATCTCCATCTCCACCGGATTCCCAGGCGCAGAAGCTGGTGGATTTGCCATCGAGAAGAAATAATCACAGCACAGCTTGAGGAGGACTTCGTGATGACTCATAGAACCGGCCTCATCATATCTGCCGGATTAACCGCAATCGGAGTTATCGGGGCATTGACCTTGCTCATCAAGGGACACGGCGTAATGGGAACATCCCATCACTTTCCCTGGGGAATTCTCATTGCCGCTTACGTTTTTTTTGTCCTGATCGGCTCGGGGCTTTGTCTCATATCTTCACTTGGTTGCGTATTCGGCATTGAGCCCTTTACCACCATTACCAAACGTTCGGTGGTCTTGGCAATGGTCACCCTGATGGCCGGTTTTCTTATCATGGGTCTGGAAACACCTCAGCCATTTCATATGATCTATATGCTTCTAAGTCCCAACTTTTCAGCTGCCATCTTCTGGATGGGCAGTCTTTATGGAGTGTATCTGGTTTTTCTGGTCGGCGAATTTTGGCACATGATTATCAAGGGCAACCAATCTAAAGCACATTTGTTTGGTGTCCTTGCCTTCTTTGCCGCCTTGGCCGCTTCCTCCAATCTGGGGGCTGTATTCGGATTTCTCCACGCCCGCCCGTACTGGGAAGGAGCTTATATGCCTGTCTATTTTATCCTGACCGCTCTTCTTTCGGGTTCGGCAACTTTGATCATTCTTTACTATCTGCTCGAAGGGCAGGAATCCGATTCGCCCATATTGCCTGCAACCGCCAAACTAATGGCTTTGTCGCTTTCGGTCACGCTGTTCTTCTCTATTTGGAAACTACTCACGGGTCTTTATGGAAACATTCCCGGAAAGGTCGAGGCCTCCGCAGCATTGTTCAAAGGCCCATATGCTTTGAATTTCTGGGGGCTGGAAATTGGCCTTGGCATGGTCCTGCCTTTGTTCTTGCTGCTGGTCACCCGCACCCGAAAAGCCACATGTGCAGCCGCTGCGCTGTCCCTCTGTGGACTCTTCTTCATGCGTTACGATCTGGTCATGGTCGGACAGATCGTCCCTCTCGATGTCATCGATCAGGCTCCTCTGCCGGTAATTTATTTATCCTACTTTCCCTCTTGGGTTGAGTTAGCCATCGTCTGCTTCGGTTTCGGATTTGTCGG
>DATMYT010000102.1:0-11220 GCA_035560855.1 Negativicutes bacterium
TTGATGCAGAGATGGGCATCCATATTCATAAAAACGAATTGCCGGTGCAGGGGAAAGTCGCTGTGATCGGTTCCGGTCCGGCTGGTCTGACGGTGGCAGGAGATTTGGCAAAATTGGGTTTTGCGGTGACTATTTTCGAATCCCAGGCGGAGCCGGGCGGCGTTCTTATGTATGGAATTCCAGAATTTCGGCTGAACAAGGGGATTGTACGTCGGGAAATCAGACGGATTCAGGAGTTGGGTGTGGAAATCCGGACCAATGTTTTGGTGGGGCCGGATCTCACGGTGGATACTTTGTTCGCGGAAGGCTTTGACGCTGTTTTTATCGGGACAGGAACGGCTTTGGCCAAGACGTTGAATCTGCCGGGTGAAGAGTTGCCAGGCGTATTTCAAGCGACTTATTTTCTAAGTATGGTTGCTCTGACGCGCGCCGGAAGTCTGGATATCAGGGAAATACCGGTAGCGCCGCGGGATCGGGTAGTGATCGTTGGAGCTGGCAATGTGGCGATGGATGCGGCGCGTACAGCGCTGCGGTTGGGCGCGGCGAAAGTAACTGTGGTTTACCGCCGGACGGAACAGGAAATAACAGCGGAACGCTCCGAGTTTGACGCTGCCCAAAATGAAGGAGTGGAATTTCTGTGGCTAGCCAGTCCGGTTGCCGTCTGCGGTCAGAATAAAGTGGCCGGTTTGGAATATGAAATTCAGACGCTGGATGCCGATAAGAAGCTACAGCCAACGGGACGGCGGGAAACGGTAGCGGCGGATGTGATTATGCTGGCCATAGGACAGCGTCCGGCGGCGCGCATTGTGTCGACAACACAAGGAATAGATGTTGATGGAAACGGTTATGTGATTACGCGGGAGCGGCCCTATGGAATGACAACCCGCAAAGGCGTTTTTGCCGGTGGTGATGTGGTACATGAGCCGGCGACGGTTGTTTTGGCGATGAAGGAAGCAAAGAAGGTAGCTGCCGGTATTGCCCAGTATATCGAGGCGAAGAATCTTTTGGAAAGCTGTTGACACGTCTTCTAAATTTTCCAACTTTTAGACAAACGCTTGCGTGAGGAAAACATCTATGCTATATTGTTTACAAATATCATACGGCGTTTAAAAGCAAAGAAGCTTGCGAAACGGAAACGTTCGCAAGCTTTGGTTTGTTTTAGCCGGAATTTGAGCAAAGAGGCTTGCGGACAATCTTTATTGTCCCAGGCTTTTTGCTTTTTTTGCGGCAACGTCTATGAATTATCAGAAAGGAGGCGCGAGAGCCGACTCAAGATGAAAAAGGTAAAAAAAGGCTGAATGAGTAGTACAAGTACTCATTCAGCAAGGTAGCCAATAAACCCAGGCCGGGCTGATTAAGCGTACCCATTTGTCATTGTAGCAGAAAACAGTGGAGAGTATCAAGAGGATACCACGCAAAATAAAAAGGAGTGGAAAGCATGCGACAGATTGCAATATACGGAAAAGGCGGCATCGGAAAATCCACCACGACACAAAATACAGTGGCGGCCTTGGCAGAAGCCGGAAAAAAAGTGATGGTGGTGGGCTGCGACCCCAAGGCTGATTCGACGCGATTGCTGCTGAATGGACTTTGTCAAAAAACGGTTCTGGACACACTGCGGGACGAAGGGGACGATGTTGATCTTGACGATATTCTAAAACCCGGATACATGGGCACAATGTGCGTGGAGTCGGGCGGGCCGGAGCCTGGTGTGGGATGCGCTGGGCGCGGCATTATTACTTCTATTAATATGCTGGAATCACTCGGAGCTTATACGCCGGACCTCGACTATGTGTTTTACGATGTTCTCGGCGATGTGGTGTGCGGTGGGTTTGCAATGCCGATCCGCGAAGGGAAGGCGCAGGAAATCTATATCGTTGCCTCGGGCGAACTGATGGCGCTCTACGCGGCCAACAATATCGCCAAGGGTGTGCAGAAGTATGCGACGACCGGCAGCGTTCGCCTCGGCGGGATTATCTGCAACAGCCGCAAAGTCGACAACGAACTGGAACTGTTGACGGCTTTTGCGGAAGAGCTAAACTCTCAGCTGATTCATTTTGTACCCCGCGACAATATCGTGCAACGGGCGGAAATCAACAAGAAGACGGTTATTCATTTTGAGCCGAAGTCTGATCAGGCGGATGAATACCGCAATCTGGCCATGGCAATCCATCAGAACAAAAATTTCACGATCCCCAAACCGATGCATCAGGACCGACTGGAAGAACTGATGATGGCTCACGGAATTCTCGGATAGTAACGAAGGAGGATGAAAGGAATGTATCTGATTAAAGCAGTGGTTCGGCCGGAGAAACGGGATGAAGTTCTTTATGAGCTTACTTCCGCCGGATTCAATGCCGCTACGGTTGTGGATGTAGTAGGGCGCGGCAAACAAAAGGGTATAAAAATAGGTAATATCGTGTACGACGAGATACCCAAAGTAATGATCATCATGGCCGTCAAAGATGTTGACAAGGATGATATTGTCAGCGTGCTCATGCGTTCCGCCAAGACTAGCGAAAAGGGCGCGTTTGGCGATGGGAAAATTTTTGTCAGTCCCCTGGAAGAAGC
This sequence comes from Negativicutes bacterium, assembly GCA_035560855.1. Taxonomy (GTDB): domain Bacteria; phylum Bacillota; class Negativicutes; order UBA1444; family UBA1444; genus UBA1444. The sequence continues at coordinate 2,572 of DATMYT010000102.1, forward strand.
TTACACGGTATCCACTGGCGCCAAAGAGCTGTAGGAGGGTGCTATGAAAGAAATAATCGCCGTTGTAAGAATGAATAGAACCAATGCAACAAAAAAAGCCCTGATTGATTCCGGCGCTGCCGGATTTACCGCGCTGAAAGTGTTGGGGCGGGGAAGACTGGTGGAAGACAAGAGTGTTATCGCTGATCGCAAGGCGAACATGATGGAGATGGCAATTGGCGAAGACGCCAAGGAAGCCGAGGCACTTATCGACGGTTTTCTCGATGGGCAGCGGCTGTTTCCCAGGCGAATGTTCCACATTATCGCCAAAGACAACCAAGTTGATTCCATAGTCCAGGCCATCATCGTCGCCAACCGAACGGAGAATAAAGTCGGGGACGGTAAGATTTTTATACTGCCAATAGCGGACGTGGTTCGCGTCCGAACGGCGGAACGCGGCGAAACCGCACTGTAAAAGGAGGGGATACCCATGGCAATGACTGAGAAAGAAGTAGCTGAAATTTTGGGGAAACTCCCCAGCAAGGTACAAAAGAACCGCAGCAAGCATATTCTGGTCAAGGATTGTTCACAACAGGATCAAGTGATTGAAGCCAATACCCGGACAATACCCGGCATTATAACAAATCGGGGCTGTGCCTACGCAGGCTGCAAGGGAGTCGTACTGGGACCGTTAAAGGACATGATTCATATCGTCCATGGGCCGATCGGCTGCAGTTACTATGCCTGGGGGACTCGACGGAATAAAGGGCGGACGGAAGACCCCAGCGAGAATTTTCTCAACTACTGTTTTTCTACCGATATGCAAGAAAAAGACATCGTGTTCGGCGGGGAAAAGAAACTGGCGGCTACCATCGATGAAGTGATGAAGATTTTTAACCCGAAGGCGATCACCATTTCGGCTACCTGCCCGGTCGGACTTATCGGCGACGATATTCAGTCGGTGGCCAGGGCCGCTGAGGAACGGCACGGGATTCAAGTCCTGGCGTTCAACTGCGAAGGGTATAAAGGCGTGAGCCAGTCCGCCGGGCATCACATTGCCAACAATATCCTGATGGATAAAGTGATTGGTAACTCCACCGAGGAAAAAGCGCCGAAACCTTTTGCCATTAATATTCTCGGCGAGTACAACATCGGCGGTGACAGCTGGGAAATCGAGAGAGTGCTGAAGGAAATCGGCTATCACGTGGTGTCAGTGATGACCGGCGACGGTTCCTATGAGGAATTGCGACTGGCGCACACGGCGCAGTTGAATCTGGTGCAGTGCCACCGTTCCATCAACTATATTGCTGAAATGTTGGAAACCAAGTATGGGACTCCCTGGTTGAAGGTCAACTTTATTGGGATTAATTCCACGGCGGAGTCGCTGCGAAATATGGCTCAATATTTTGGCGATGAAACCTTGATCCGCAAGACGGAAGAAGTCATTCTGCGGGAACAAGCGACAATCCAGCCAAGGATCGACCAATACCGGAAAATCTGCGATGGGAAGAGGGCGTTTTGCTTTGTCGGCGGTTCGCGTGGACATCATTATCAAGGCTTGTTTGCAGAACTAGGAATTGAAACGGTTTTGGCCGGTTACGAGTTTGCGCATCGCGACGACTATGAAGGACGCAGTGTCCTGCCGACGATTAAACCCGACTCCGACAGCAAAAACATTCCCGAACTTCATGTGGAGCGGGATACTGAAAGATATTGCGTCAAACTGACGCCGGAGATCGCCGAGGAACTGCGGGCGAAAATTCCTCTAAGCAACTATAAGGGACTCAACATTGACATGCAGGATGGCAGCATCATTGTGGACGATCTGAATCACTATGAGACGGAGGAATTTATCCGCTTACTGAAACCGGATATTTTTGCTTCAGGAATTAAGGATAAGTATGTGGTGCAAAAAATGGGGATTCCGGCGAAACAGATTCACTCCTACGATTATAGCGGGCCATATGCCGGCTTCGGCGGGGCCGTGAATTTCGCACGGGACGTCAGCATGGCGTTTGCTTCGCCTACATGGAACTATATCATTCCACCGTGGCATGACCAGCCATTGCTGGATGGACAAATCAATGAAGGGGGGGCCGCCTGATGCTGGATGCAACACCGAAGAAAATTGTCGAACGGACTAGTGGCGGCATGATCAACCCCGCCAAGACCTGTCAGCCAATCGGCGCAATGTACGCCGCGCTTGGAATTCACCGTTGCCTGCCGCACAGCCACGGGTCCCAGGGTTGCTGCTCCTATCATCGAATGCATCTGACCCGGCATTTTCGGGATCCGGTCATGGCTTCGACCAGTAGCTTCACTGAAGGCGCTTCGGTTTTTGGCGGCGGCGCGAATTTGAAAACCGCAATCAAGAATGTTTTTGAAATTTATGATCCGGACGTAATGGCGGTACACACTACATGCTTGTCTGAAACGATTGGCGACGATTTGCCGACAATCATCAAACAAGCTGAGATGCCGGAAGGAAAAGTAGTATTTCACGCCAACACGCCAAGTTATCAGGGGTCGCATATCACTGGATTTTCCAACATGACCAAGGCCATGGTCACGTATTTTTCCGAAAGCACGTTGCCGGAAAAAGAAGATCGGGTCAATTTGATCCCGGGCTTTGTCAATCCGGGCGATATGAGGGAGATAAAACGAATCACGGCTATGATGGAGATTCCCTGCATTATGTTTCCGGACACTTCGGGAGTGCTTGATTCGCCAATGACCGGCTCGTTTCAGATGTATCCCGAGGGCGGCGTGACGCTGCCCGAACTGAAAAAGACGGGAGATTCCAAACTGAGCCTGGCTCTCGGGCGGTTTGCCTCTTCCGATGCGGCCGGGACTTTGGAAAAGAAGTGCAAAGTGCCCGCTATTACATTGAAGACGCCAATTGGCATCAAGGCTACGGATGCATTTATCATGGCCCTGCGTGGCGCTTTTGCAATGGAAGTTCCCCGGGAGTTGGAAGAAGAGCGGGGCCAATTGGTAGATATCATGACGGATACACACTTCCATTTTCATGGCAAGAAAGTCGCCATCTTCGGCGATCCAGACATCGTCGCGGCGATGGTGGAATTTTCATTGAGCTTGGGGATGCAACCGGTCCATGTACTTACCGGGACGCCGGGGGGCGCGCTTGGCTCTGGGATGGCCGGATTCGAAGAGGAAATCAAAGAGCTGCTCAGTGCGGCCGGGATTACCGGCAATGTAAAGTCGGCAGGCGATCTGTTTACCTTGCATCAATGGATTAAAAACGAACCCGTGGACTTACTCATCGGGAACACCTATGGAAAATTCATCGCCCGGGCGGAAGATGTGCCGTTCGTGCGGCTGGGCTTCCCGATTCTGGACCGCAGTGTGCATTCATATCTGCCGGTGGTAGGTTATCACGGCGCGATGCGTCTGATCGAGATGATCAGCGGAGCGTTGCTGGACCGGCAGGACCGGGATGCGGCGGATGAAGATTTCGAGCTGGTGATGTAAAAAAAAAGGGGGTGAAAGCCATGGACGCCGCGCCGATTCTCGAAACTCGCCAAAAATCAATCATTCAAAAAGGCCGCAAGAAACAGACCATTCAATGCGAGTCCGACAGCGAGGCGGGTTGCGTGAGTCAACGAGCCTGCGTATATTGCGGCGCGAGGGTGGTGCTTAATCCAGTGGCTGATGCCTTGCACCTGGTGCATGGACCGATAGGATGCGCCAGCTACACGTGGGACATTCGGGGCAGTCTGAACAGCGGAGCTGATTTGTACCGCAACAGTTTTTGCACTGATCTCAAGGAACATGACATTATTTTCGGCGGCGAGAAAAAACTGAGCGCCGCATTGGATGAATTGATTCCCAAGTTCCGGCCGCCCTTGGTTTTTGTCTATTCCACTTGTGTCGTCGGGGTGATCGGCGACGATCTGGAAGCTGTCTGCAAAGCAGCTTCCGGTAAATACGGCATTCCAGTGTTGCCGGTCCAGTCCAGCGGATTCATCGGCAGCAAGTCGGCAGGTTATCGCGCCGCCTGTGATGTATTGTTTCGACTTATTGAAGCGCCTGCACCGGGCTGGACGATGGATTTGCGTCCCCGTCTGAATTATCTCGGCGATTTCAATCTGGCTGGCGAAGCGTGGATTATCCGCAGTTACCTCAAGCGAATCGGAGTGGAAGTCAATGTGGTTTTCACCGGCGATTCCCGATATGAAGCGATTCGCGGTGCAGCCAACGCTAATCTGAATATTATCCAGTGCGCCGGTTCCATGCACTATCTGGCGGGAAAACTGGAGGAAGCGTACGGGATTCCCTGCCTGTCGGTCTCTTTCCTCGGACTTGACGATACGGCCGAGTCGCTGCGGGCGATTGCCCGACATTTTAAAAATGAAGACGTAGCCTGTCGTGTGGAAAAATTAATCATTGAGGAAAGCGCGCGCGTGATGCCGCAGATAAAGAAATACAAGGAGCGTTTGCAGGGAAAACGGGCGGCTGTATTCGTCGGCGGTGGATTCAAGGCAATTTCCCTTATCAAGCAGTTCCGTGAAATCGGCATGGAAGTCGTCATGATAGGGACCCAGACCGGGCGAAAAGAAGAGTATGAAAAGATGGATACCCTGGTGACGGAAGGCGCGGTCATCCTGGATGATGCAAACCCTGCCGAATTGGAACGATTTATGTTGGAGCAGGGCGCCGATTTGCTTGTTGGCGGCGTCAAGGAGCGACCCTTGGCCTATAAACTGGGGGTGGCGTTCGTAGACCACAACCATGACCGCAAACATCCGCTCAGCGGATATGCGGGAGCTGTAAATTTCGCCGCAGAAGTCTACTCTACGTTGGGGTCGCCGGTGTGGAACGCCGTGAAGGGAGTGAAAGTTCATGCTTGAGCACAGTCGGGATTTATCGCAGAATCCTTGTCATATGTGTATGCCAATGGGCGGCATTCTGGCGCTGAAAGGAGTAGAGGGGTCCATGGCGCTGTTGCACGGATCGCAGGGGTGCAGCACCTATATGCGCCGACACATTGCCGAACATTTCAATGAACCGGTAGATGTAGCTTCCTCTTCGCTGAATGAAAAAGGCACGGTGTATGGCGGACAAGCCAATCTGAAAAAAGCGATGGACAATGTGCGTCGTGTGTACAACCCGAAAATCATCGGTATTCTCACTACTTGCCTGGCTGAAACCATTGGCGAAGACATTCGGCGGATTGCCTGTGAATATCAACAGGAAACGGAATGTGACTGCCGGATTGTTACGGCGGCTACGCCGGGATATGGGGGAACTCATACGGAAGGCTACTGGAGTACGCTGCGGGAGTTGGTTGCTCAATTGGCGTTACCGACTTCGTTGCATGCAGGCGTCAACATTATTGTTCCGGCTGCGCTTAGCCCGGCGGATTTGCGTGAAATCAAACGGTGCCTGGATTTGTTTGGCGTGGACTATACATTGCTTCCGGACATCAGTGAGACGATGGATCGCCCTTATGAATCCTCCTACGAAAAAATTGCCGACGGCGGAACATCGCTGGCATCCATTGGCCGGATGTCCGGAGCGGTTGCGACGTTGGAACTGGGCGGGCCTGTGGATGAAAAAATGTCGCCGGGCGCGTGGTTAAGAGATTCTCATAGCGTTCCGCTGGTGCGGCTGCCGATTCCTATCGGTCTTGCCAATACCGATTTGTTCTTGCAGGCGTTGACTGTAGCGACAGGGAAAGTCGCACCGCCGTCGTTGCAGCGGGAACGCGGCCTGTTGATGGACGCCATGATTGATGCCCATAAGTATTCATTCCGTGTTCGTCCGGTACTGTTCGGCGATCCGGAACTGGTCTATACATTGACGGGATTTTGCGCTGAAAACGGGATGTTTCCCCGTGTGGCGGCGACTGGCGGCGGTAGCGGGGCCTGGCGGGAAAGCGTTCGGCAGTTGCTGTCGGAGGCATTGGAACCGGCTCGGGTGATGGAGGAAACCGATATGGCGAAAATCCTGTCGCAAAGCATGAGCGCCGGAGTAAACCTGGCGGTGGGACCGTCGGTCGGCCGTTATCTGGAAGAACAGGCGGATATCCCGTTGGTTCGAATCGGCTTTCCGATACAGGATCGTCAGGGAGCACAGCGGATTCTATCGGTGGGCTACACCGGAACGGCGCTGCTACTGGACAAATGTGTCAACACTTTTTTGGAACGCAAACACAAAACGTATCGTGAAGACCTATATGATGCCTATTATGACGAAGAGGAGGTGGAGTGCCATGCCGTGTAACGAAAGTGAATTGCTTGCATCGAAACATCCCTGTTATTCCGCCGAGTCCCAGCATAAATTCGCCCGGATGCACTTGCCTGTGGCGCCCGCCTGCAATATTCAGTGCAATTACTGCAATCGGCTGTATGACTGTGTCAATGAAAGCCGCCCCGGCGTTACCAGCGAAATTCTGACGCCGGCACAAGCCGTGGCAAAAATTGGCGTCGTGCGTGAGCGCCTTGATAATCTGGCGGTGATTGGCATTGCCGGCCCTGGCGATGCGTTGGCCAATTGGGAAAAGACACGGGCGACGTTGGTTGGGATTCGGGAGCAGTACCCGGACCTGATTCCCTGCCTGTCAACGAATGGACTGCTGCTGTCGCAGTATGCCCAAGAGTTGATCGATCTTGGCGTGGGACATGTGACGGTCACCGTTAATTCCGTTGACCCGATGCTTAGCCAAAAAATCTATGCTTATGTCGACGCGGCAGGCGTCCGTTCAAATGGACCGGCAGCCATGCAAAAACTGTTGGACAACCAACTCGCAGGAATTCGTCTCTTGTCCCGGCAGGGCGTTTTGATAAAGGTAAATATTGTAATGATTCCCGGCGTTAATGAGGCCCACATACCGGAAGTGGTGCAAGCAGTCAAGGCGGCTGGTGCGTCCCTGACCAACATTATGCCGTTGATCCCGGCATCCGGCAGCGCATTTGCTCATTTGCCGCAAACCAGCAACAAAGATGTATCCACTATGCGTGAAAAATGCCAGGTGTATTTGCCGCAGATGCGACATTGCCAACAGTGCCGAGCCGATGCAATCGGTTTGTTGACGCAGGATCGGTCGGCTGAATTTCGTGAGCTACCGGCATGCCCAAGCGGCGGGTGCAGCGGGAAAAAGAGCGGGCCTGCGATAGAACAGGGGAAAAGCCTGTTTCGCGTGGCCGTTACGTCCAAATACGAAAAGTTGGTTGATCAACATTTTGGCCATGCGGAACGGTTCCTCATCTACGAAACGGATGGAATCCGCAGTAATCTGCTTGAAAGTCGAAGTGCACCCAAATACTGCAACGGCAATGGATACTGCGAAAGCGAAAGAGAATTCAAACAGGAGAACATCAAGAAACTGACTGATTGTGATGCGGTAGTTACTATGCGCATTGGTTCGCAAGCGAAGGAACGACTTCTGGCGCAAGGGATTTTGGTCGTTGAATCTTGCACCGAGATAAGAGAAGGGTTGGAAATGGCTGTGCAGCATTTGTTACTGCAACGGGCAGTCTAAGAAAGTTACGAGGGAGGTATCGTTATGAATAAACCGACACGCCATATTTTTGTCTGTACCAGTTCACGGGCTAATGGGCAGCAAAAGGGGTTTTGTCATACCAAGGAAGGGGTTGCCGTAGTCGGAAAATTTCTGGAGGAGCTGGAAGAACGGGGACTGTCTGGCGAAGTCATGGTATCCAATACCGGCTGCTTCGGCCTTTGCGAAAAAGGTCCGGTTGTGGTGGTGTATCCGGATAACGTGTGGTACGGAAATGTGACGTTAGGCGATGTGGAAACCATTCTGGACGAGCACATTGAAGGCGGAAGTATTGTAGCGGGTTTGCAAATCGGATAACTGGGTGCAAGGAGGGCGATACGCATGGCGAAGGAAATCGGCGCGTTCGTGAATGAAAGCGGAGTGACGACATTACTGCTGCAACCTTGTTTTCTACAGGTTTACCGTAAGCAGCAGGGGCATTGGCGTAAAGAACGGAAAATGGCTGTAAATTTGGGCGAAGCCCGAGGCTTGGCAGAAATGCGGAGTCGCATGAGAGACGTCATTGAATTTTTGGCTTCCTGCGACACGGTCATGGCGGAAGCTTTTCAAGGGGTTGCTCTGCATGAGTTGGAAAAAGCAGACGTAGGAATGTGGGAAGTTGCCGGTTCGCCGGAGCCATCACTCGATTCCATTTTGGCGGAGGAAGAAGCTGCCGCGTTAATGCAGGAATCGAGCGTGAAAACGCCGGTTCCCGTTCTCGAAAGCCGGGGCGACGGTCGGTTTTTCATATCAATTGTCGATGTGCAAAAAAGTGGCGGTGGATTGACTTCCAAACAGGTATTGCTGCCCATTATTCGGAGAGGCGCTGTTAAAGAAATCGAGATCTTGTGCGCTCACGTTCCTCCCTGGTTGGAAGCAGAGGCGATCAGGCGCGATTGGTCATACAAAACGACAAAAACGCAGGAGCAGCAAATCTGCATAACAATCACCATGACCGGACCATGATCAGGACAGTGAAAAGACGATCACAATCAAATAGAAGTGAAAGCATAAAAAAAATAAACCGTGCTTTTTTGAGCACGGTTTATTTTGTACGTTAATTGCCTGTTAAATTTCTATGCAACTTCCACTCGGTCCCGGCCATTATTTTTGGCGCGATATAATGTTTCGTCCGCTCGAGCCAGCAC
>DATMYT010000103.1:0-7173 GCA_035560855.1 Negativicutes bacterium
ATTAGGGATCGATGCGGCGTTGATTGCGGGGCTTGCCAAAACGGACATTACGGTTCCCACCTCAATACAGGCGGCTGTTATTCCTGATGCTCTCCAAGGAAAGGACATCATCGGACAGTCGGCGACCGGAACCGGAAAAACTCTAGCATATTTATTGCCGCTGTTCCAAAAAATTGATTCAGCGAAACGCGAGATGCAGGCGATCGTTCTGGCGCCGACGCATGAACTGGCGATGCAAATTTTTCGCCAAACCGAATTGTTGGCGCAAAACTCGGAGAAATCGGTAACTGCGGCGGTGCTGATCGGGGAAGTCAAGATTACGCGTCAGATTGACAAACTTAAGGAAAAACCCCATATCCTTATCGGGTCGGGCGGGCGAATTCTTGAATTGATCCAAAAACGAAAAATCAATGCGCAGACAATCAAAACTATAGTGATAGACGAGGCGGACCGATTGCTGGATGATAATAACCGCGCCGGAGTGGCGTCGGTGATCAAGGCAACGCAAAAAGATCGTCAACTGATGCTTTTTTCGGCGACCATTACTCCGCTAGCTATTGAAAAAGCCGGCGAATGGATGCATGATCCGGTTTTTGCGTCAGTTCAGACCGAGTCTGCCGTTCCATCTGAGATTGAACATATGTACTTTATAACTGATGCACGTGACAAAATTGACACGCTGCGCAAGTTGTTGGCCAGTCTAAAAGTTGAACGGACGCTGGTTTTTGTCAATACCGCCGCAGCTATTGTGGAAACTGTCGCCAAACTTTGCCATCACGGAGTTGTAGCCGTCGGTATTCATGGCAGCGCCTCAAAAGGGGAACGACAGGCGGCAATGGAAGATTTTCGCACCGGTCGCGCGCGAGTGCTGGTGGCGTCAGATTTAGCGGCGCGCGGACTGGACATTCCCGGCGTGGAAAATGTGGCGAATCTTGACTTGCCGGAAGATCCTCAGGCGTACCTTCACCGGGCGGGCCGAACGGGTCGAGCGGGTGAATCAGGGCGCGTTTTTTCCATAGTAGATCGGGCAGAAGCAAGGCATATAAATTTTCTGCAGAAATCCCTGCAAATCAGGATTCCTGAGAAATGGCTTTCCTATGGGAAAATAGTCGACGTAGCGAAAAACGATTCATCACCAAAACATAAATAGGACAAAAGGAGCAGTGTTGAAGCACTGCTCCTTTTTTTATTGAGTAGTAGAACCCGATGCGATTAATGCGAAATGATCAGTGTAGCGAATTTATCCACCAGTTGGGGATCAAATTGCGTGCCGGAGCAGCGTTGCAGTTCTGCAATTGCCGTGACCGGGTCCAATGCTTTTCGATAAGGGCGATCACTCGTCATTGCGTCAAATGCGTCTACGATTGACAATATTCGACACTCTAGCGGAATGGCTTCTCCCTTGAGTCCGAGCGGATACCCCTGACCGTTCCACCATTCTTGATGTTTGAGAATCCAGTTGGCTATCGGGGCCAAATCGGGGGTGGACATCGCAATCCGATGCCCGATTTCGCAGTGCTGGTGCATGACTTTCCATTCATCGGCAGTCAAAGATGTCGGTTTAAAAAGGATGGTGTCAGGGATGCCGACCTTGCCAATGTCGTGAAAATGCGCCAGTAAACGCAGATCGGGAAGACTGTGCTCGGGCAGCTCCAATGCACGGGCAAAGGCTTCAATAAGTTTTTGAAGTCGGTTGCCATGCCCTTCGGTGATAAAATCGCGTTCTTCGAGAGCCTTCACCAATCCTTGAACGATGGCGCTGCGGGCGCTGTTTTTTTGATGCAGTTTTTCCCGGTACATGTTGTTGTCTGCTTCTTTGAATAGCGCGTTCATATCGGCGGGGGACTGGCTATTAACCGCAAATCCCATTGATAAACTGATCGGTAAGGTAGGACGATTTTCATTGTAAATTGCAATATAGGCCTTTATTCTACGGCAAGCGCTTTCACAGGCTTTGATGGAATTTGGGGTCATCAAAACAACAAATTCGTCGCCACCGATTCGAGAAATAATATCACTGGAGCGAAATGCTTTTCGCAGAATGTCTGCAACAGCTTTTAATATCTCATCTCCAGCATCGTGCCCCAGAGAATCGTTGATAATTTTTAATCCGTCCACATCGCACATGAGTAAAGCGATATCTGTATCCCGCTGCTTTTCAAAGCGGCGCATTTCTTCTTCAAAAAAAGTTCTGCTGTAGCAGTCTGTAAGTGCATCGTGCAAACTCAGATGCTTCAGTTGCTCTTCGATTTGCTTGCGGTCCGTTACATTGCGGCAGATGACCAATGTCTGATCCGGTCCGCTAACGGCAATGCGGGTTTCGTAGTGTTCAATTTTTCCTCTGAAAGTGTACGGGTATTCGCACAGTTGCACAGTGCCGGTTGACAGTGCACGATCTATATGAAGGCGAATCGTTGCCGCGATATGGGGCGGCAGAATTTGAACGATATTTTTTCCAACGAAATATTCCCGCGGTAAGTTGAAAAAATCATTTCCGGTATTGAAATCCAGAAAAGTCCCATCGCGGTGAATCACAAACATCGTATCGGGAATCGCATTGATCATCGCCTGCAACGAAGCTTCCGCTCCCCGACGTTCCTGAACTTCGTGAGAATAGGCATCAATCAGAGTGGCATTGTCTAGGGCAATGGAGGCAAGCTCGGCGAACCGGCGAAGCGTGGCAAGTTCTTCCGCGCCAAAAATTCTGTTGGGTTCGCAATAAGCTAGCCCGATGGTTCCAATGACTTGTGACTCAGATTTTAGGGGGATTTGCAGAACCGAGCTGATTTCTTCGAATTGTGCGGATTCGGGATTTTGACTTCGCCAGGCGGGATAATCATTGATTGTCGCCGGTTCCCCCGTGCGCCGCACCAAACCGACAATTCCTTTTGTGGCGGAGATTTCACGACCGATATCGTCTGCGAAAATACCCAATCCATGCGTTCTGTGAAATAATTTTCGATCTTTTTCCAAGATAAAAATAAAGCCATGCTCGGTGCCGACCAGCCGAGTGGCATCCGCAACGATCATAGCTAGCAAGTCATTAGGGTTTCGTCGGTGCATAAGTCCAATCGCTGTTTCTTGCAGCGCAGATAAAATTGCATTCTGGCGGCGAATTTCCAACTCTTTTTCCATTAATTGCACAAATTGTGATCGCAGGTCTTCTTCTGACGCGGTTAATTCTTCGTTCAGGGCGGTTAATTCTTCATTACCTGCGGTCAATTCTTCATTTGCAGCAACCAGTTCTTCATTCAGACTTTGAGCTTTTTGCTCACTTTGGTGCAGCGCGATTTCGATCGCGACTGTATCTGAGATATCGCGTACAATGCTGATAACCGCATCAAGGTTATCGCAAGTCAGCTTTCTGGCACTGACTTCAACCGGGAAATATTCACCGTTTTTTCGCCGGTGGAGGGATCGGAACGAAATTCCGTTCGCGAAAGCTCCATTAAGCTGTTCTTGTATCAGGGGCAACATTTCCGGCGCCCGCAGAGCGTGAACGGAAAACGTCAAAAGTTCCTTGGACGAATATCCGTAAGCGTCTACAGCCGCTTGGTTGGCATATAGGATTTTGGCATCCGAGCGCACAACCAAGACGATATCACGTGCCTGATCCAGTAGTTGACGAAAAATATGCGGGCCGCTCATGGATCTCTTTTCGTTTGTCGCGTTGGCGGTCGGTTGCACAAGAACGCCTCCCGTGCTATAGAATTTGCACATAATTGCAATATTCAACAAATTGGCCGTTTTTCCTGCTTTTAGTTACAAAACCGCGTAGAAAAAGGAGGAAATATCCATCATTGGTCAAATACTGATAAGTAAAGAATATTGCGGTTATGGGCAGTGTTATTAAGGGAAGGGGTAGAGAAAGATGTTCTCGATGGGAAACGTCACCCGAAACACTATTGCGATGGTGTTGGCCGGCGGCAAAGGCGAACGGCTCAGCCCAATTACCACGAATCGTCCGAAACCCTGCGTAGACTTTGGCGGCAAGTACAAAATTATTGATTTCGTTCTGAGCAATCTGTTCAACTCCGGTATCAAGAAAGTGTATGTATTGACGCAATATCGAGCCTATCCTCTGAATAAACACATCAAGGAGTTTTGGTCTCGCTTGGTGGGAGCGGGAGAGTTTTTTGATACGATTTCCCCGGAGACAAATAGCGAAAGCGAAGAATGGTTCAAAGGAACAGCGGATGCAATTTACCAATTCCTGCGTTTTCTCGAATCCACCGATGCTGACTATGTCGCCATTTTTGGTGGTGATCATATTTACAAGATGGATGTAAGCCAGATGATCGGCTACCATATCATGAACCGGGCCGATATCACCGTGGCGGCATTGGAAGTTTCAGTGGCGGACGCCTCCCGGTTTGGCATTTTTGCGGTGGATGAAGATTTCCGCGTAAGTTCCTTTGAAGAAAAACCAGCAAAACCTAAATGCATTCCTGAAAGGGATGCCTGTTTCGCTTCGATGGGCAACTATATTTTTTCAACTCGCAAGTTAATCGAGGTGCTGAAGGAAGGAAAGAAAAAACACGCGGATCTGGACTTTGGCAAGCATGTCATTCCGATGATGCTGGACAAAGGCGACCGCGTGTTTACGTATAACTTTATGGACAACATGATTCCCGGCATGAAACCGGAAGAACGGGGTTATTGGAAAGATGTCGGTACCATCGATTCCTATTATGAGGCCAATATGGATCTGGTAAATGTGGCGCCGCAGCTGAATCTCTACAACTATCGGTGGCCGATCCTTACCAATCAGGGAAATCTGCCGCCGGCCAAAACCGTATTTGATGAAGAGGGCCGGCGGGGTGAAAATGTTAGTTCTTACGTTTGCGGCGGCTGTATCACCAGCGGTAGCACCGTGAGGCGGTCAATCATCGGGCCGCGCTGCAAAATCAACAGCTATAGTCTTGTGGAAGACTCAATCCTGTTTAATAATGTCGAGATTGGACGCCATGTGAAGATCAAGCGGGCAATCATTGATGAAGATATGCGCATTCCCGAAGGAACCGAAATTGGTTACGATCATGAAGCGGACAAGGCACGGGGATATACCGTAACCGAATCCGGCATTGTAATTGTGACAAAACAATAGCTTACATAATAATCAAGGACGGTTGCGGATGACTTCGAGGAGCGCCGCCGCCGCTTCTTCCGGTCCTTTTTGTTCCCACCCTGAAATGCTTAGACGAGTTCTCATCTGGCCGACGAAAATTCCTGCGCCTGCAAACGCATGGAAATATCGCTCGGCCAGTTTATCATGAAGGCCGGGATATTGCATGGGCCCAAACACATTAGCAAAATAACAGTGGGTCAGACCGGTGGACGAAGTGGTTCCCTTGCTCATGGATGCACCGGCTCGGAAGACGGGCAGGGCTTCGTCCACTGATTCAAAGCGTTGCAGTACAGGCTGGGCCTGATCCACCTGGTCGAAATTGTTGCAGTACAGGACGATGTCGATGGGATAGCCGCGGACAACATGGCGATATGTGGTGACAGGAACTACTATGCGGGCATTGACCTGACCGGCGTTTATCATGATCGTGCGGTCAATCTGACCAAATGCATAGCCGGGCGGCAAGTCGTCCAGGCGGACAAACGCGCCGACTTCTGTTCCATAGCCAATCACCCGCCCGTGTTCATCAATGTCGAGCGAACCCATATCATCGGCAATGACGATGACATCCTGTATTTCATTGATGCCCAGAACGCGGAACGCTTCCAATGTTTCCGATTTGCCTGCACCCGTATCGCCCATTACCAGAATGGTGGATTGTTTGCCGCCCTTCAGGGTGATTTGGAACAGGGCGCCATGGAACGGCAGGCGGTTTTCTTTCATGGTACAGATATTATGCAGGGTTAGGGCCATTTTTTTCAGATAGCCAAAATAGCCGAACTCGGGGCGACCAGGGACGGCGCCCACCAGCATGCCATTTGCATCATCATCGTAAAACACGGTGGGGAAAACTCCATAGCCATCCAACGACTGACCCTGCACACCAAACAAAAAGACCGCATCAGGTCGTCGCTGTTCCAACGCCTGATCATCCGCCAATTCAAATAAATTGGCGAGAGTGAGCCCAAGATCATAAAACATTTCGTGAAAATAGATGTTAATAAGCAGTTTGCCGACGCGGGCGGGGTAACACAGCCATTCATCCGGTTTCAGTTCCGCCAACTCCAACGGGTTGCGGGAAACTTGCTCGAAGCTTCCTGTGCGTTTGTTCATTGGTGGATTGATTACCACCGGCGGGTACATCATCACATTGCGGATTAGGGGGATTTTATTTAGAGACTCATAACCGGCAGGAAAGGTGAATTGCTTATTATCGACGATGGCGGCAAAACCGGCGCCTGCGGTGACTTGACGATAAATATTGGGATGCATGCCGCTGATATTCGCATCGACATCTCGGAACGTGTGACGGATAACGTGCATGAGCTGCTCCGAACTTGTCTGGAAAGTCCGGTATGGGCGGTGGGTCAGGCTGTCGCCCGTGGAGTCGCAGATCAAAAATCGATCGAAGCTACGCCAGGAGTCATAGACATAAAAAACAAATTCAGCCAGCAGGTCAGGGTTTTGCGTGAACTGCCGGGCGCCCGGAACAAGCTGCGTGACTTGTTGAATCGGCATTTTATTGAGGTAACGGATTGTTTCCAGCAATAGATCTATCTCTTCGGCAGTGATATGTTGCTTGTCGGGAAACATGTCCAGCAACCGTGATTGACGTCGCCCGAGTTCTGCGAGTACGTGTTTCAGAATTCGGCTAAACAGCGGACTTTCCAATAGCTCGTCGGAAGTTTCGCAGACTCTGTCTTTTAACCGAATCACTACTTTGCGGTCGAAGACTTTACTTGATAGAATGTTCATGATGATCACGCCTTTACTTGATTAAATTACCTAAAATTCACGGTGTAAATATTCAAAGCCACAATAGAGATTGGTTTGAATATTTACACTTTGCCAAAATTATGGCCGCGAATTTTGCGGCATTGTTAACTATTGGCTGTTTTTTCTTGAATTCCTGTCAGATTGCAAAAAAATAATAACTATCGAAGATCGTTTGGGGGATTTTTATGCTGAAATTTCGGTGCTTTTCCCGTGCGTGCGCTTTGGCGCTGCTGGCTTTTTGCTTCTGGACGGGAGCAGTTGCTGCGATT
>DATMYT010000104.1:0-2409 GCA_035560855.1 Negativicutes bacterium
AACAGGGCCAGCCTGACGGAGCGACTGAAGGTGGAATTAGAAGCGGTATCGCAGGGGGATGGCGGCGGTGTTGTCTTTTTTATTGATCTGGATGATTTAAAAAGCATCAATGATAATTTTGGACATTCGGCAGGAGATCGCTTGATCGTAGCCGCAGGTAAAAAAATACAGGCGATAGCTGGAGAAAAAGGATTTGTCGCGCGGCTGGGCGGCGATGAATTTTTTGTTGTGTTGTCGGAGAGCTTGGAAGCATCGGAGATTGCCCGGCTTGGCGATTACTTGGTCGATGGTCTCTGCCGGGAATATCCGATTACTGAAGAAGCGGCCCGGGTATCCGCCAGCGTGGGAATTGCCCTCTATCCCAAAGATGGGAGTACTGTAGAAGAACTGATGAAAAAAGCGGACAATGCCATGTACGCGGCGAAAAACGCCGGACGGAACTGCTGGCGTTTCTTTGACCCTGTCATGTTGCGAGACGCACAGGAAAAAATGCTGCTGACAAACAGTTTGCGCCGTGCATTGGGACGAAACGAGTTTCGAGTGGCATACCAGCCGCAGGTGGATTTGAAGACCGGATTGGTAGTCGGATTTGAAGCGCTACTTCGCTGGTACAGCAAGGAACATGGGGTAGTATCGCCCGAGCGATTCATCCCGCTAGCTGAGCAGAATCAATTAATTGTGCCTATCGGACGGTGGGTATTGCAACAAGCCTGCGTTTTTGCACAAAAGCTTTCCCAACTGGGACATTCGGAAGTACGTGTTGCAGTGAATCTTTCGCCGAAACAACTGACGGACGAATCTTTGATCAACGATGTAGACCGCCTGATTAGATCAACAGACATTAAGCCGCAGCAACTGGAATTTGAGATCACGGAGAGTGCGCTATTGGCATCCTTGGAAGAAAGCAGCCGAAAACTGCATCAACTCGATGCCCTGGGTGTTCGCTTGGCCTTGGATGATTTTGGGACTGGATATTCCTCTTTGACTTACTTACGGCTTTTTCCGGTGGAAACACTGAAAATCGATAAATCGTTTATCGATAACATTCCGGAACGCGAAACAGTGCTGGTGCAATCACTGATCCACTTTGCTCAGAGTCTGGAAATGAGGGTCGTTGCCGAGGGCGTGGAACGGCAGGAACAATGGGATTATCTGTGTGATTGCGGATGCGATATTGTACAGGGGTATTTCATGAGTTGTCCAGTGCCGGAAACGGATGCCATTCAGTTTTTATTGGCGAGAAACGGTGAAGACAGTAAAGAAGGAACAAATCAAGACTGACAGGATACGAGCCGAAAATCATTTTGCGAAATGGGGCGCAGATATGCTGAAAAAGTCAAGAATTGTTGCAACGTGGGCCATATGTCTAGTTTTTTTAGGCCTATGTCTGCCTGGATGCTCCAGCGTAAAATCCGGCGAACCGGTTATTTCTCCGAAAGTAATATTGAAACTGGGGACTGAGACCGCACTTAGCACGCCTGAAACGCGTGGATCTCAAAAGCTGGCTGAACTGGTAAAGGAAAAATCCAACGGGACTCTACTTATCGAGGTTTTTGAAAATGCCAAACTGGGTACGATGAAAGAACGAGACGAAGGCATGCGCATGGGAACGGTCGATATGGGAACTTCTTCTGTTGGTTTTTTGGCTTCGTACGTACCTATAGCAGGTATCTTTGATTTGCCCTATATTTATAAAGATAAAGCGCATGAACTGCGGGTGTTCGACAGTGAGGTCGGCAGGGAAATCGACAAAAATTTACAGGCCCAAGGACTGCGGGTAGTGTGCTATTTTGATGCAGGAACACGGCAGATTACGAATAATCGTAGACCCGTCCGTGAGGTCGCAGATCTTAAGGGCATTCGAATCCGGGTTCCACAAGCGGAAGCCAGCGTAGAAGGTTTCAAAGCGCTGGGGGCGATTCCTACACCCCTGCCTTTTGGCGAAGTATACGCATCTTTACGCCAAGGAGTAGTAGAAGGACAGGAAAATCCAATATCGATTATAATGTACAATAGACTCTATGAAGTGCAGAAGTATCTTTCACTTACCAATCACCAGATGTTCATTCAGGTACTGACAATTAGCGAAAAAACGTGGCAACGCTTATCAAGCGCACATCAAAAAGTATTAGTGGAAAGTGCGGTAGAAGCGCAGGCGTACCAACGAGATATCGCGGCTGCGGAAGAAGTGGCCTTGATCAAAACGTTGCGGGAAAAAGGCATGGAAGTCAATGACGTAAAAGATGCGGCAGCCTTTGCGGAAAGGGCAAAGCCTTTGCGTGAAATTTATATAAAAAAATTGGGACAACCGGCGAAAGACTTGTTTGACAAAATTGATGCCCTGCGTTAATTAACGCAGGGCATCAATTTTGTCAAACAAGTCTTTCGCCGGTTGTCCCAATTTTTTTA